>CAMGDK010000042.1 GCA_946042285.1 uncultured Clostridia bacterium
AGACAGGTGCTTTCTTAAACAGTGATGACAAAAGCCTTCTCTTGCTGATTTCGTCGCTGTGAAGCGTCAAATCAATTGCACCTTTTGCTATTGATTTGAATATCATGCCGTTTGTATCGCAAAACGGCTCGTTGAGCATATCAAATCCAATGACCGCATCATGATTGCCGAATTCACCTGCAAGCCTTGCCCAAAGAGCGCAAAAATGCTCCTGCAGTCCCCTGCCCTCAACAACCTTGTTGTCCCAAAAATTGTCGAACGCATTTTGTACTGATTTGCCGAAGAAATATCCACTCGCCCAAATAATCCTCGGCTGAAGATGCCTTGCACCGTTGGTATCACATGCCCAATACGGTGCACCGTCGCCGAATACTCTTTTGCTTGGTTTTTTTTGGAAGGTGCTGTAAAGGTCTTGGTGCATGTCAAGGATTACATACATGTCAAGCTCCTTTGCAATATCAAGAACATTCGCAATATCATCAAACGCCTTTTGATTATAGCGATTCGGTTCAGGCTCAAGCAGTGACCAGTTCATCAGCAATCTGATAATGTTTATACCCTTGCTCCTGATATTTACGAGCATTTGCTTTATTGTCAGCTCAACATTCGGCAACGCCTCATAATCACTGAGAAGTATATTTTTACAGCCGAAATTTATACCGCTGAATATTCTTGTCCTGCCGTATTCATCGACAAATCTTTTGCCGTTAACGGAAATCCTGTCCATATTAAACCTCGTTGTGTAATGTCGTATTGTGCGTGACTCATCTTCATTATGCATAAACACACATATAAATGCAACATATTTTTAAAGTAAATCTAAACTTTTTTCTTTTGCGCTGATTAGTGTTGATTAAAATACTATATAATGTTATAATACCTTTGAATAAATACTCGGAGCACAAAATATGGAAAAAGAAGAAAAAAGACAAAACGACAATTTGATTATCGGCAGAAATGCCGTTATAGAGCTTCTCAAAAGCGGCAGAGAGGTTGAAAATGTGCTTATCGCAAAGGGCGAGCATGAGGGCTCAATCAACAGAATTATTGCGATGTGCAGGGAAAATAAAATCGTCATTAAAAATGTTGACAGAAAAAAGCTTGATTTTATGTGCGGCGGTGCCAATCATCAGGGCGTTGCCGCCAATGTGCCGGCACACAGCTACTCAAGCGTTGACGAAATTCTTGCTTACGCGCAGGAAAAGGGCGAATCGCCGTTCATCATCATTTGTGATGAGATTGAGGACAGCCACAATCTCGGTGCTATCATCCGAAGCGCAGAGGCGTGCGGTGCTCACGGAGTTATCATTCCCAAAAGAAGAAATGTGGGACTTAACTTTATCGTTGCAAAAACCTCGTGCGGTGCGCTTGAATACATGCGTGTTGCAAGAGTGGGCAACCTTGTGTCAGCTATTGAGGATTTGAAGAAGAAAAACATTTGGGTGTACTGTGCCGATATGGATGGTCAGCCGTGGTGCAAAACCGACTTTTCCGGCGGCACGGCACTTGTTGTCGGAAGCGAGGGCAACGGAGTCGGCAGGCTTGTTAAGGAAAAATGCGATGTTACCGTAAGTCTTCCCATGCTCGGTCAGGTTAACTCGCTTAATGCATCTGTTGCGGCAGGCATCATTATGTACGAAATTGCAAGGCAAAGACTTGGATTATAGCCTTGCTTTGATTTGATTGGAGAATTATGGACAGAAATTTATCAATTGATGAAATAATCAGGCAGGCTGAGGAGATAAGAGAAAAAACAGTTAAGCAGGCTAAGTCTGCGCTTGAAGAGGTTAACGCATCGGCACAGGAAATTACCGGCAGGGAAATCGAGGTGCCGAAGCCGGATGTTAAGGAAATCGTGATTGAGAGGAAGGAGGAGGGCGTTAAGCAATTCACTCCCTCTCAAGAGCAAAAAACTGCCGTTATCGACAGCAAATCGCTCAAGGAGGCATCGGCAGGCAAGCCTGAGGACAATCAAAAGACGAGGCTTGTTTCAATAAACGAAAAAACAGGCGTAGTACCTAATGTTAAAAATATCAAAAAGAGCAAGAAAACCTTTTTTGACAGCACATCGGCTGTTGAGCCCTTGTACTCAAAAAAGCCGCCTGAGATAATTGAAAAGCCTGCTACAATCAAGAGCAAGTCAAGATTTGACAAAACATCCGATTTGGAGGAGATTCCTACAATAGTGGCAGTTGAGGAGCTTGAGCGCACAAAAATCTCACTTACCCGCGAGGATGTTAAGGCTCACAAGGAAAAGCAGGAGGAGCCTGATGAGGACGAGCAGTATCAGTTTATGCTTGACGGCTTTGAGGATTCAACTGAGCATGTTGAAAAGATTGACGAGGAGGTTGCCGAGCAGGAGCTTCTTGAAAGGCGTCGCGACAAGGTTAACAAGTTTAGGCTTTTCAGTCCGGAGGATATGGAAAAGGAAAAGCCTGTCAAAAAGGTTATCAAAAGCGAATACCGAAATCGCAATCAAAAGGACTCGTTTTTATCGAGCCTTGAGGAGTCAAAAAAGGGATATGTCATTACCGCAATCATAACTGCCGTGCTATGCGGATTTACGGGATTGCTCACATCGCTTGACAGCAGCTCGTATCTTCCGTCATTTCTTCTTGACAGCAACAAATTCCTTATCACTCTGCTTGTGCTGTTTGCAGTAACGCTTGTTGTTAACGGCAGGAATATCGCACATGGCTTTAAGCTTAAAAACGGAATAAATTACGACACGCCTATAAGCATTGTGAGCGTAATTGTCTTAATCCATACCGTTTTGCTTATTGTCAATACCGATTTGCTTCTTGACGACGGCACAGCCTATCCGTTTGCAGTAAGCTTTGCGCTGCTGATGAGCAATCTCGGCAAGGTAAGACAGCTGACAAGAATTATTGACAATTTTGAGTTTTTATCGACAAAAAAGGACATGCACACCGTTGAAACCATTGTAAACAAGGTTGATGCCGCAATCATCAGCAGAGGTCTGCTTACAGGTGAGGCAAATCTTAAGACAAGCATTAAAACCGACTTCCCTACCAAATTTCTTGACATTGGTTGCAGTGACGAGCCTGCCGACACGATTGCCAAAAGAACAGGCATGATTATGCTTGGATTAAATGCAATTTTGTTTGTCGTTATATCAATCATCAACTCAAGCTGGCATATCGGTCTTAACACCGCAATATGCGCTCTTTGCATTTCTCTGCCGTGCATATCGCTTTTCAACACAAACAGCGCTCTGCTCGGAGTGTCAAGGCAGATTTCCGGCAAGGGTGCAATGATTAACGGCTTTGAGGGTGCATCCATAGCAGGCAACACAAACGCTATCGTAATCGAAGCACAGGATTTATTCGGTCCGAGAAGCTGTGAAATTCATGGTATCAGAACCTTTAACGGAGCAAAGGCAGACGATGTAATTCTTCAAACAGCATCTGTCATCACTCAAACAAAGAGTCCGCTTGCATTTGTATTTGACGATGTTATCATCGGCAAGCAGTCGCTCATGCCGGAAACAGACGGCATTGTTTACGAGGACAAGCTCGGAACATCGGCATGGATTTACAGAAAGAAAATTCTTGTCGGCACAAGAGAGCTTCTTATCCACCACGGCGTTGATGTGCTCAGCGAGGAGGAGGAAAAGAAATACACAAGAAAGGGCAGGAAAATCCTTTACCTTGCAATCACCGGCAAGCTTATGGCGATGTTCGTTGTGTCATACAGTGCCGATCCTGAGCTGAAGAAGGCACTGCGCCACCTTGAAAAAAGCGGAATGACAATACTTGTTAAAAGCTCAGACCCGTTCATCAACGACGAGAGCATTGCCGAGCTATTTTCACTGCCTGACGGATATGTAAGGGTTATGAGCTCGTCAAACGGCAGAGCATTTGAGAAATACTCTGACATGTGCGTTGAAAAATCACCTGCCTACATTACTCACAAGGGCTCGGCGCTTGCGTTTATTTCTGCCATGAACGCGGCAGAGAATTTGCAGGAAGCAAGGCGAATCCTCGAGGTGCTTATTTCCTTTGGCTGTGTTATGGGCTTTGGAGTTGTTACACTGCTCGCTGCCATCGGAGGCTTCAGTCAGCTCGGTGCCATGAGTGCAGTTGTATTTCAGGCAGTGTGGTGTCTGCTTATGGAAATTGTAAGCAAAATAAAACGGCTGACTGTGTAATATGCGAGTAAAAGGAGATTTTAATGGAGCTTTTTAACGGCAGACCTGCCGATACAACAGGAAGATTGGAAAAGGAAATCCGTGTTTACGACTTACTCGACAGTCTCGGTATCGAATATCAAAGAACAGACCACGAGGAAGCAAACACGATGGAGGCATGCAACGAAATCGACAAAATTCTCGATGTGCTTATTTGCAAAAATCTTTTCCTATGCAACAGGACTAAAACAGAATTTTACTTACTTATGATGCCGGGCGACAAGCCGTTTAAGACAAAGGACATCACAAAGCAAATCAACTGCTCAAGGCTGTCATTTGCCGACAGTGAATATATGGAGGAATTTCTCAACATCAAGCCGGGTGCCGTATCAATCATGGGACTTATGAATGATAAGGACAACAGAATTCAGCTTCTTATCGACAAGCCGGTTGCAGAGAGTGAAATGCTCGGCTGTCACCCGTGCGTAAGCACATCAAGCCTAAAGATGAAAACCGACGATGTTTTGAATAAATTTCTTCCGGCAGTAAATCATAAGCCTATAATCGTAGATTTACCGGATTACAGTGACGAGGTGCAAAAATGAAAATTACACTAAACCCCGACAAAGAGGTTGTAAACGCAGTTAAAGAAGGATTAAAGCAAACAGGCGGCTACTGCCCTTGCAGGCTCGAGCGTACAGAGGAAAACAAATGTATGTGCAGGGAATTCAGGGAGCAGATGAACGATCCTGATTTTGAGGGCTTTTGCCACTGCATGCTTTATTATAAATCGAACAAGGAATAACAAAGGAGATTTATTATGATTGTTACTATCACAAAGGATAATTTTAATAAGGAGGTTGTTGAGTCGGAAAAGCCTGTGCTTTTGGACTTTTGGGCAACATGGTGCGGTCCCTGCAGAATGCTGTCCCCGATTGTAGATGAAATCGCAGACGAATACGACTCAATCAAGGTTGGCAAAATCAATGTTGATGAGCAGGCAGAGCTTGCTTCATTCTTTAACATTTCTTCAATACCGACACTTGTCGTAATAAAAGACGGCAAAAATGTTAACAGCAGCGTAGGATACTGCTCAAAGGAGCATATTATCGGCATGCTCGGTCTTTAAGCAAAACCGCTGATTAAGCATTATGCAACCTATGGTTGCGCAAAAAAATTTTAAATAGCAACGAAAGTATATAGACTTTCGTCCTTGCTTTTGGTAGGCTTAAGATGCATTAAGCCATCAACACAATTAAGAAAGGATTTATCATTATGGATTTAGCAACTGCAAACCGCTTACAGCAGCTTAGAAAAATGAACGGATACAGTCAGGATGTGCTTGCCGAAAAATTAGGCATAAGCCGTCAGGCTATTTCAAAATGGGAGCGTGCCGAGTCCTCACCCGACACGGATAATCTCATTGCACTTGCGGAGATATACGGTATGACTCTTGACGAGCTTCTCAACACATCGCTCGATAAGGTTACCATCAAGCGAGGCAACAAAGGAAAAAAGGATATTAAGGGCAAGCTGAAATCACTGCTTTCAAGGGCAAACGATTTTGGCATTTATCCTAAAACCGCACTCAATTTGCTCAAGTTCCCATTCGCACTCATTGTTGTAATACTTTACATAGCGCTTTCAATGATATTCAATATATGGCATCCGCTGTGGTTAATCTTTTTAACTATCCCCGTATATTACAGATATGCAATCGCGTGCAAGGCGAACAACAAAAAGGTGTTTAATCTTCTTTTGCCGATACCGGAGGTAATCGTAACAATCTACCTTTGCCTCGGCTTCGGGTTAGGTGCATGGGGCATTGCGGCACTTCTGTTTTTAATCATTCCGTTATACTATTGGTTTGTTGTATTTTTTACGAAACAATAAAACCCAAATCCACCCTTTCCGTACTTGACGGCAGGGTGGATTTTTTTAGTCTTATTCTCAATTCATTATCATATATATTAACGGTGAAGAAAATGATAAGACCGAAAAAAGACAAGAGGACAAAAAAGGCACAAAGGGAGCCGTTTGACATTTACTTCGGCAAGCCGAGGATAGAAATTTTCGGCGGTGAATGTATTGTTGACGGACTCGATAGCGTTATTGAATACTCGTGCGAAAGGATAAAGGTACGCCTTGGCACGCAGGTAATAGCATTTTACGGAAGCAATCTTAAAATAAATTCCTTTACGCGTGAGGGTGCTGTCGTTCAGGGCAATATTGAATCAATGGAGTTTTCCTCTTGATACGACTGTTTAGATGGATTTTAGGATATGTTGAATTTGAATTTACAAACGGATTTTATGAGGGATTTATCAACGACTGCTTTGAGCAATCGGCTGAAATAAAAGGCATTACCTTGATTGAAAACGGCGTTAAGGCATTTTGTCTGATACCCTGCTACAAAAGGCTTCACCGCATTGCACTTGCAAACGGCGGCAGAGTGCATATCACCAAAAAAAGCGGTCTGCCGTTTTACCTTCATCCGCTCAAGGACAGAATAGGCTTTGCCGTAGGTGCTTTTATTTTCGTTGTTATCATTTCATTTCTCGGAAGCTTTATTTGGAATGTTGAGCTTGTCGGCAACAAGCATATCAGTGACGCTGAGTTGAACGAGTATTTGTCGTACAACGGAATAAGAGTCGGTGCCATGTGGGGCGCTACGGACAGAAATGAGCTGTGCTGGAAAATGATGAGCGACTTTGACGACATTGCATGGGTGCATATAAACAAAATCGGCACTACTGCAAGAGTCGAAATCAACGAAACAAAAAAAGCTCCCGAGCCTGATATTGACAGGCTTCAGGGCATCAAGGCGCAAAGAAAGGAGCTTGAGGCTATTGCATACAAAAAGCAAAGCAAAATCACCGTTGCAAAAGCAAAAAGCTACTATCGCATTAGATTTTTTGTTTTAGACCTGCCGTTGTACATAAAGAAATCAAGCGGCGACATCGAAGAAGCACTTGTCAAAAACGTAAAAATCAACGGAGTCACTCTGCCGATAGGAATAACAAAATACACAGAAAAATATCTTAACTCGCAGGAATATGATTTAAGCGCTCAGGAGCTTGAGGCGCTGGCAAAGAAAAAGCTTGCGCTTGCCGAGAAAAAGGAGCTTGACGAATACATTATAGTAAACAAAAATGTTGAAATTGAAGCCGATGAAGACAAATGCATAGCAAGGGGAGCTTACATCGTTAAGCACAAGGAATAAAGCGTTGCAGAGGAAAACGAAGCGTTGCAGAGGAAAACGAAGCGGGCGAACAATGTTCGCCCCTACAAGTAAGTCTTATTATATAAGTATTGTGGCGTGGTTGGGACCACTTTATCGACAGTCAAAAGCGGATTGAACTCGATGTTCAATCCGCTTTTACTTTAGAAATTATTATTCTTTAAGAAATCATATATTCTCTTGCTGTTGTTATTATCCCTGTATTCAAAGTAATTTGCAGCGGCAATTCTGTCCCTTTCGTTCTCCTCAAAGCCATTATCGACAAAGTGCTTAATGTCATCAAGAAGCGCATCCTCCTGAGTTGAACGATTACCGAAAAGGTCAGTTTCCATATTGATATATGAGCCATGCGCAACTCGGTACATATCATAGTCAAACTGATAGAAAAGCACCGGCTTATCCATATAGTAAACATCCCAGCAAACGCTTGAATAGTCGGTAATGAGCATTGAGCATTTCATCATAAGCTCATTTAGCGGCTGCTTACCAAACGGGATATATGTTACCCTGTCCCCTGCAATGTCCCTGAAATTTTCAATATATCCGGCAAACTTAGGGTGGATATAGAACACAAGCCTTGTGTTGCCCTCTTCAAGAATTTGAGCAAGGCGTGGATTTTTCATCAGCGAGGTGTAGCGCTTGAAATAATCACTGTTAACAAACTGCTCGTCGCTAACCTCCTCAAGCCACGACCTCCATGTCGGCATAAGAAGAATGAATTTATCGTTTTCATCCGACTTGTCCTCAAGCACATCCCAACGGGCAAAGCCTGTAATCGGAGCAGTCTTTTCATTATAAAGAAGCTCGTTAATCGCAATCTCCTGCTCAACCCTGCCGGTTGTGACAAAGTATGTCATGGCGCTTGTACCCTTCCTGCCGAAGAGGTGATGCACCTGCTTGAGTGCGGTAACACCGTGCTGGAGGAAAAGCTCCTTTTTCTTACCTATTCCTCTCTTAATTACGCTTGGCTTTGTTCTCCATGCGTAAAGGTGAGATTTCGAGTCGGACGATATGCATATACGCATTGCCATAATATACAGCATGTGCTTAATGCTCATGAACTGAATAACATTTTTCCTGTATTGCTTAATATTTTGATAATCGGCAGAGCGCTTGTCAATTACATAGTAAATGTGCTTCTTTTCGTCGTCGCTCAAATTATCCATGCAGTACCTGAAGAAATAGTAGCCGTTATCCTGCGCCATTTTGCAAAACTTTTCATATACAATCCAAATTTTCTTACGCCACAGGAATACACCGATTAGAATGTAAAGGATATACGCAATAAATTCTTTAAATTTAACTGCGGCAGTGTCATACTCACTCTTTTCACGGTAGCAGAAATTGATAACACTCTTTTTGTTGAAATAAGGGAAAAGTATATGACTGTCACCGACGCTGCACTGCGTATTGGTGAAATAGAATTTTTCCTTAAGCCTGATACCGTTATATCCGATCTTGATATACTGAGCAGAGCCGTACTTTTCAACAACCGCTCTGACATCCCAATAGATTTCCTTAAGAGGCATTGACTCATCAAGCTCTATCGAGGCTGTTATTCTTGTGCAATCCTTTTTCCTTTCGGTCCTGCAGTCAAACGGAATTTGAATGTCATCGATAACCGAACGATACTTGAGCACAATCCCCTTGAACTGCGCATTGTTGTCGGTAGGCATATCAATAACAAGCTTCATTTTGTTCCTGTTAATCTTGATATTTTTGAGCCTGCATGGCGGATAAATCGCTTCAAGCGCTTCCTCCTTTTTGCCGAAGAAGAGAGAAAGCTCTCTTTGCTTATTATAAAACGGACTCGCCGCAACCTCATACTGTGTCGCAGTGAGGTCGTAAAGCTCAAGCATCTTCCTTGTGCGCTCGTTATCGGCATCATAAAGCTTTTTGAGGTCTGCATCAAAATACGCCTTCGGCAAAGTATAATTTGCAAAAACAGGCGGAAGGTACGACCTTGAAATATCGCCGTCAGCCGATTTTGATATTGACGGAATAAGAAGACATTTTTTGCCGCGCTTTTTGCTGTAAGCAATAACGCCGACAACATACTGCTGCCTGTTATATACAATCATTTCTTCGATAAGCTTTTGCAGAGAAATATTGATTGATTTAGACTTAATTTCCTCCTCGCTCAAAGGAAATGTCTTTTCAATAATACGCTTTGTGCCGACTATCGCGAGCGACTCCGGCTTGTAGCCCTTTGCATCAAGAATAACCTTAATCTCTCTGTCGCCGTTGATGATTTCCTTTGCTTTGCAATGTGCAACATCGCACTCGTCAACAAAGCATTTATCGTCAAAGGCACTGATATTGTCAATGTAATCGGGATCAATATTAAGATTAGGAAATGTTCGTTGTATTTCCCTTTGATGAACTGCTTTTTTAACGCTCTTCACACCAAGGTGACAAAGCAAATCCTCAAGATAGCTTCTCGGTGTCGTCATTGTAACAACAACATACTTGAAGCTGTCGTTATACCTGTCGTGAAGCGCAGGCCCGATTTCACCCTTAAACCACTTTTTTTCAAAGCAAACAATAGTATCGTCAGTTGCGTTTAACGCGATTGAATTAAGCTGCTCAACCCTGTTGAGCGTTTCGGGATGAATAACCCTGTACCTCTTTTCTCTGTTGTGAGAATAATCTGTAATATCAAGGTCGGACTCGTCACCCTCAAGCACAAGCTTAAGAAGCTTTTTGCTTATATCGGGAGAGTCATACTTAAAGAAGGATTTGAAATAATCCGTATCCTCGTAGCTGTCGGTTAAAAAGCTTTCGTCGGCAAGAACCCTCGCGAGCTCCTTTTCATCATATATACGACGAAACGGCAGGCTTGCAACATCCATGTACATACCGCGGTCGTGCATATACTCGTCGTAGTCGTACATGAACAGTATAATAGGCTTTTTTGTTATCGAGTAATCAAAGAATACCGATGAATAGTCGGTAATAAGCGCGTCGGCACAATTGAGAAAGGCATAGTTATCGACACCCTTTGGAAACGGCTTGATATGCTTGTACTTTTTAAGCGAAATTGAATCCTTAAGAATAGGATGGAAATTAACATAAAAAATCTGATCGTCGCTGAGCTTTTTGTCTATCAGCTTAAAGATTTCCTTAACCCTGCTTTCGTAGGCAGATGTGTTGACGTCGTGATTGCTTGTACCTCTCCATGTAGGCATATAGGCATACACCGTTTTACCGTCAAGACCAAGCTGTGATTTGAGTGCCTTCGCATCCTGTGTGTTAAAGAAAATCTCATTTCTCGGGTAGCCTGCCATAACTACCTTGTTTGTAAAAAGGTCGTTGAGGTTATAATCCTCCATCATAACATCCCTTGTGAAATCATTAGGGAATGTGATGTAGTCAGCCTGCAGGAAATTGTGCTGAACATTGTACATTGACTCAATGCCGAGTCGCATTTTCTTACCGAGTGTTTTAAGCGGAGTGCCGTGCCATGTTTGGATATACACCTGCTCCGGTCTTTTAACAAAATATACCGGAAACGAGCTGTTGTTGATAAGATACTTCGCAGTTGCAAGAATTTTGGTGTACTTAAAGGTTGTGACATCTATCAGCTCAACATCAAGCCCTATATCCTTGATAAACTGCGAATGAACAGCCATATTCTCCGTGCCGTAGTATATCTTGTATTTGTTAGGATAAGAGCGCAGTATCTCCCTGACAAGCGCAAGGCTTGAGTCGGAAATATTACTGCCGTGAAACGACTCTACCAAAATCACATTGTCCTTAACCTTGCAGTGCTTAAAATAGCGACCATAGTAGAATTTGCGCTTGGGAGTCTTTGAAAACATCCTTGTTATATACATCAATAATCTTTTAATAAGTTTCTTAATCCTTGTCATAAGCTATGCTCCGTATTAGATTTTGCAGCTAATCGTACTGCGATTATAATGCTTTACGGTTAAATATAT
>CAMGDK010000043.1 GCA_946042285.1 uncultured Clostridia bacterium
TATGTTGTCGGACATCATACCACAAAAAATATTTTTACATTGCTCTTGTAAATTACTCATAAATAGGTTAAAATTATAAATAATAGGAAGTGATATACATGAAAAAGGCACAAAGACTCAGATACTACGCAGAGTCACTTTGCATTTATAATTTTGAAGAGGACGATGCTTTTACGGCGTTAATTGATATGCTTCTTGATGACGGCGACGATATGGTTGCAATGCAAAGCTGCTTTTTCAGAGAGCTTGCAGAGTGCGGCTCGCTGAAGGAGCATATATCAAGGCTCATTCTCACAAACGACAATATTTTCACACGCAAGGCTTGTGCAGGCGAAGCCGGCGAGCTTCCGATTTCAATTATAAACGCGGTAAAATCCGACCTTTCAAAGCTTGAGGAGCTTTCGTCGCTCACTGCTCAGGATATTATTGAAATTGTTGATGATGACGATGTTAAGGAAATACTGCTTACTATGCCGGGATGGGACACCGGCAAGGCGCTCGCACCTCTTGATAAGGGGTGGGACAAATCTATTGACAGGCTTGCCGAATACCACAAAGAAAACGGGTATGGTATTTTTGCAAAAAGCACTGCGTTCAGCTGGCGCGACGAGGAGTTTTGCCCGGTTACATCGGTTGATCCTATTACGCTCAACGATTTGAAAAATTACGAAATTCAGCGTCAAAAGGTTATTGATAACACACAAAGCTTTATTGAAGGTCATCCGGCAAACAATGTTTTGCTTTACGGTGACAGAGGCACAGGCAAAAGTTCAACCGTTCATGCAATACTTAACGAGTATTCCAAAATGGGACTGCGCATGATTGAAATACCGAAAAGTGCGGTGGCTGACCTTTCACTTATCCGTGAAAAGATTGCGAGCTCCCCTCTTAAATTCATTATTTACATAGACGATTTGAGCTTTGACTCAAACGACAATTCTTTTAAAGAGCTTAAGGCTGCGCTTGAGGGCTCGCTCTCCGGCAAGCAGCCGAACACCTTGATTTACGCCACATCCAACAGGCGTCATCTTATCAAGGAGAATTTTTCCGACAGAGAAAATGATGTCAACAAGAGCGACACAATGCAGGAGCAATTAAGCCTTTCCGATAGGTTTGGACTTTCAATCACATTCCTAAATCCCGACAAAGCCAACTACCTTGACATTGTTGAAAAGATTGCGATTGACCGAGGACTCGACGGCAGAGTGGATATGGAGCAGCTTTGCTACATGGCAGAGCGTTGGGCAACACGACGCGGCGGAAGGTCGCCGAGATGCGCAAAGCAGTTTATCGACTTTGTTGAGGGCTGTGAAAACAGCGGCAGGTCATGGCAATAATTGCTTTTAACAATGGTATAATTTTACATTCAAAAATTATTAAGAAATTTTATAGATTGTTCACTAAAACATAAAAAACAAATCAACATATAGTGCTAAAATGACAGCACAAAGTAAAGGAGATTTAATTATGGGAACAAAAATACTTGTTGTTGACGACGATAAAAATATTTGCGAGCTTCTTAAGCTTTATCTTGAAAATGACGGTTACACAGTATATGTAGCAAACGACGGTCAGGAGGCTGTTAACACATTTCAGTCCAAATCACCGGAGCTTGTTTTGCTTGACATAATGCTGCCGAAAATTGACGGCTGGCAGGTTTGCAGGGAGATAAGAAAGACATCGAGCGTCCCTATTATCATGCTCACCGCAAAGGGAGAAACCTTTGACAAGGTGCTCGGTCTTGAGCTTGGTGCCGACGACTACGTTACAAAGCCGTTTGACGCCAAGGAGGTTATGGCAAGAGTTAAGGCTGTGCTCAGAAGAACTAACGGAAGCACGGAAGCACAGGACACAGCGAAGAAAACAGTTGTCTATGATAACCTTGAAATCAATATTGTAAACTACGAGCTTAAGGTAAAGGGTGTTGCTGTTGACACACCTCCAAAGGAGCTTGAGCTTATTTATCACTTTGCATCAAATCCAAACAGGGTTTACACTCGCGACCAGCTTCTTGATGAGGTTTGGGGATTTGATTACTACGGCGACTCAAGAACTGTTGATGTTCATGTTAAAAGACTTCGTGAAAAGCTTGAGGGTGTATCTGACAAATGGTCACTCAAAACAGTATGGGGTGTCGGCTACAAGTTTGAAACAAAGGAATAAGATAGTGTTCAAACGGCAGTATAATCACCTTGCCGTTTGAATATATATCAACAGCATAATATGGAAAACAAAGAAAAGCAAAAAAAAGGCGGCTTATTTAAGTCGATTATAAAACGCTATCTAAACGAGAGCATTTTTACAAAATACTTCATTTTGTTTTCGGCAATTTTCCTTGTAGTTATGACAATACTCGGCACATCGCTCACCGTTATGGTTAGGGCATATAATCAAAACGAGGGCACTCGGCTTCTTGCCGAAAACGCAGAATCTATCGCAAGCAGTATAAGCTCAACGCTTATTGCCCAAGATATGAATAGTCAGTATTCCATCGAAAAGGAAATAATTTGCCGTTCGCTTAATATCATATCCGGCTCAATCGACGCTGACATGTTTGTTTGCGATGTTGAGGGTAATGTTATTCTTTGCAAGGAGCGAAGCGGAACAATGCCCTTCTTCGGCATGTTTTCCCGTTGCGCAATTCACAACGATTACTATATCGGCGACAATATTCTTCAGCGTGTGTATGAGGGAGGTTATGTCGGCAAGGGCAATGTCAGCGGTGAAAAATCATATATTGTCGGCTGTCCCATTTACAGCGGTGACGAGATAATAGGATCTGTTTTTGCAACAAAAATTGCGCAGACCGACTCGCTTACTAAGGCAGTATTTAAGATGTTTATGATGTGTGCGCTTCTTTGCCTTTTCCTTGGATTTGTATTTATTTGGTATTTGACAAAGAGCTTCGTAAGACCTCTTAAGGAAATGAGCATTGCCACCAAAAGATTTGCTATCGGTGATTTTTCTTACAGGGTTAAGGTTGTCGGCAACGATGAGCTGTCCGACCTCGGCAAAGCGTTTAACGACATGGCGGATTCGCTTAATGTGCTTGAGTCGTCAAGGCGCAGCTTCGTGTCTAATGTGTCACACGAATTAAGGACACCGATGACATCTATCGGCGGATTTATCGACGGCATTCTTGACGGCACTATCCCCAGGGACAAGGCTGACTACTACCTGAAAATTGTAAGCGATGAAATTAAAAGGCTTACACGCCTTGTTATCACCATGCTCAACATGAGCAAAATGGAGTCAGGCAGCTTTGAAATGAAGCCGCAAAACTATGATATTGCAGACCAAATCATTCATGTGCTTCTCACCTTTGAGCAAAAAATCGAAGAGAAGAATATTGAAATAATCGGTCTTGAAAATCTGCCTGCTACATATATTGTAGCTGACAGTGATATGATTTATCAGGTTGTTTACAATATATTTGACAACGCCGTTAAATTCACAAACGATGGCGGATATATTAGCGTGTCAATGATTGACAACGGCGAAAGCATTGAGGTGCATATCAAAAACAGCGGCACCGGAATTCAACCTGAGGAATTATCAAAGGTATTTGAAAGATTTTACAAAATCGACAAGTCACGAGGTCTTGATGCAAAGGGCGTCGGACTTGGACTGTACATTGTTAAAATGATAGTTGAAATGCATTCCGGCAGCATATATGCAAAGAGTGAGGACGAAAGCTCTGCTGAATTTGTATTCACTCTGCCAAAATCATATTCACCTATCTACAAAAAGGAGATAAAACCAAATGAACAGAAATGACGAAAATCAGCAAGGCTATCAATACGGCGGAACATATTACACCCCGCCTCATGCTCCCCAAGACGACACAACAGGCTACAATTATTCGTACAATCAAGGCAATCAGTACAATCAGTCACAAAATGACTACACCTATCAGCAGGGTACCGGTTCGGATAACGGTAAGCCGCCTAAGAAAAGCAAGGCAGGTATTGTTATTGCAGTTGTGCTTGCTGTATGCATTATTGTTGCAATAATCGGTGCAGTGTCACAGGTTAAGCTTGGTGACAAGGCTCCGTCAAAGAATGAAACAACAGCATCACAGGGAGCCGATGCCGATGTTCAGGTTCAGGACAGCGATTCGGTTGCTACCGAGGACGCAAGCGGTAATTTGACGGTTGCAGGCGTTGCACAAAAATGTATGGACAGCTGTGTAGGCATAACAGTTTATTCAAAGCAAATGAGCGCCTATAACTACTTCTACGGCTACGGTGACGGCTCAGGCAACAGCAGCTCCGAGCCTACAAAGTCGGGCGAGGGCTCAGGTGTTATCATGTCGGAAAGCAACGGCAAGACTTATATCATAACATGCGCACATGTAATCTCCGACGCTGACAGCTACAAGGTTACACTCAACAACAAAAAGGAATACGACGCAACACTTGTTTCCTTAGACAGTCAAACTGATATAGGCGTGCTTTCAATCGAAGCAACCGGTCTTCAAATAGCAGAATTTGCAAACAGTGACACTCTTACAGTCGGCGAGCAGGTTGTTGCAATCGGTTGTCCGGGCGGACTTGAGTTTATGAACTCAATCACAAGCGGTTATATCTCCGCACTTGACAGACCTGTTTCATCAAGCATCGGATACGACAACAAGTGTATCCAAACAGATGCCGCTATTAACCCCGGCAACAGCGGCGGTGCACTCTTCAATATGCAGGGACAGGTTGTTGGCATCAACTCTTCAAAGATTGCTTCAACAGAATATGAGGGCATGGGCTTTGCCGTTCCTTCATCAACTGCCGTAAAGATTGCTAACAGTCTTATCAAGGCAGGCTATGTTGAGGGCAGAGCAAAGCTTGGTATTCAGTACACTCCTCTTACAAGCTTCAACAACGCAAGCGCAATCATCAAGGAGCTTGAAAACAAGGGATACAAGGACGCAGTAGGTACAATGGTTATCCGTGAAATTGATTCCGAGTCAGACCTCAGCAACAAAAATCTTCAGCAATACGATATGATTGTCGCAATCAACGGCGAAACAATGACATCAACGGATGTGCTTACATCAGTGCTTGCAGAGTCAAAGCCGGGTGACAAGATTAAGCTTACAATCGCAAGAATTGAAAACGACGAGATTAAAATTAACGAAATCGAATGTAAGCTTATCGAATCAAAAGGATAAACAGATAAAGAAACAACCTCCTCAAATGAGGAGGTTGTTTGTCTTTTTTCGATAAAGAGGTCTAATCCACACCGCAGTGCTTAAATAACAAGATTTACTCGTAGGGGCGAACATTGTTCGCCCGCTTTTTGCATTTTTCGTTTCCCGAATTCTGCCAGCGTGTAGAAATCTGTAAATTGACTTTTTCTACACGCTGCTGCCTCCTCAAATGAGAAGGTCGTTTTTTATTTTGCGGGCTTTTGATTTAGCATATATCCGCCTGTTTGTCTGTACGGTATTGCGAATCGCGGTGAAAGTCCGTCCTGATGATTTCCTGTTTCAACAAGATACCACCTGCCGTCAATCTTGATTTCCGCCCAATAATGACTCCACTTATTCTTCATTGAATAGCCTCGCCAGCCCTGAACAATTCTTACATCATATCCCATATAGGTTAAAAGCATTGCCGCCGCGCCGTTGTACTGCAGGCACTGACCGAGCTTCTTTTCAAAGATTGCCTCTGCGTAGCTGCAATTTGCAATCTTATTATATTTACCGCCCTCGGCATAGGTGACCTTTGAGTTAATCCACCAAAGCGCATAATTGATTTTTTCGTATTCAGTCATGCCCTTTTTAAAATTCTTCTTCATCCACCTGTCCATGATTTTCTTATCCTTCTTTGTGATAGGAACATTCCAAGCGGTTTTGGTTTTCTTTGTTCTTGTGTTTGCTACGGTAACATAAGACTTTTTCTTTTTGCTCTTCTTAGCCGACTTAAGCCTTATCTCGCTGTCATCGGCATATACACTTTCCGAGCTGCAAAAGCTCACTCCGTTTGACAGGCAGGTAATATAAAAGCTGTACGAATTCTTATATGTGTCAACATTCTTAACGGTATATTTTGTTGCTTTGCCGTCAACGGTAGCAACAATCTTATCCTTGCCGTTTTTGACCTGATGGATTTGATATGCGCTTGCATCATTAACCCTTTTCCAAGATAATTTAACAGACTTGGTTTTAACAATGGCATTAGGTGCATCAAGCCAGATTTCAAACTCCGAATAATCATTAAAATCCGGCTGACAATAGGAAACACCGTTAATAATTGCATATTTTGCGGCAACAAGCCTGTAACGGCCGGGACTGAGCTTTGACGGTAGTGTGTATCTGCACTCATAATACTTTTCCCCGTAGCTGCTTGTACTTATGTAAATCGCATCCAAAATAGGAAGCGTTGCAAGCTCGTTGAACTCACCGCCGTTTACCGACATGAATATCTTGTATCCGTCAAAATACTTATTTAAGGGCTCATCATCTGTTTGATAATAATCAATCTCGATATACGGATTGTTTTCATCGTCATCCTGATAATAACACCAAACGGTGTCACTGTCGAAGGACGGAACACTTACTTTGTTTGACGGCTGCGACTCATACTCACGAAGCACCTCGTCGTAATATTCACCGTCGCTCACATACTCCCAATAAGTAGTAACGGCGGTGACATAGTATTCATGCATCTGCTTATCCTCGTTGGACCAAACCGATGCAAAGGTTTCGCTTACCTCATTGTACAGTGTGAAATTAACACCGTCACTGCTGTGATAAATCCTGTATTGAGTTGCATTGCTTACAGGCTCCCACGAAAGCTCGCAATCGCCGAATTCATCAAAAGAAGCGCTGATTACGGGAGCTGACGGCTCCTGTGCAAAAACAGGCATTGCGCCGACAAGAATTGCCGACGCAAGTAATATAGATATTATTTTACTAATTGTTCTTTTCATCAGACACTAATCTCCACATCAATACCAAGCAAATCCTTTTCCCTTTCAAGTATCGGATTTACAACCTCGTTAAGAAAATCAGCAGTCTGCTGAGGTGCTCTGCCCACAAAGTTTTCAGGCTTGAGGATTTCCAAAATCTCCTCCTTGCTAATCATGAAGGCAGGATCGTTTGCAATACGGTCAACAAGGTCATTGCTGCCACCCTCAACCTTAACAACTGCACCTGCTGCCATTGAGTGCTGACGGATTTTCTCATGAAGGTCCTGTCTGTTGCCACCTTTTTTAACAGCGTCCATCATGATATTTTCGGTTGCCATGAATGGAAGCTCGCTCATAAGCCTTGCCTCGATAACCTTTGGATATACAACAAGACCTGATGTAACATTGATATACAAATCAAGAATACCGTCTGTTGCGAGGAATGCCTCGGCAACGGAAACTCGCTTGTTGGCAGAGTCATCAAGTGTTCTTTCAAACCACTGTGCAGATGCCGTCCATGCCGGATTGAGTGTGTCAATCATAACATAGCGTGAAAGAGAGGCGATACGCTCGCTTCTCATAGGATTTCTCTTGTAAGCCATGGCTGATGAGCCGATTTGATTTTTCTCAAACGGCTCCTCGATTTCCTTAAGATTCTGCAAAAGGCGAAGGTCGTTCGAGAATTTACAGCATGACTGTGCAATAAGACCGAGACAGTTGCAAACGATTGTATCAAGCTTTCTTGCGTATGTCTGACCGCTTACGGGGAAGCATGAACGAAAGCCCATCTTCTCTGCAACAATCCTGTCGAGCGCCTTGCATTTTTCGTGATCGCCGTTGAAAAGCTCAAGGAATGAAGCCTGTGTGCCTGTTGTACCCTTTGAGCCGAGAAGCATAAGAGTATCAATAACATGGCAAATCTCTTCATAATCAAGAACTAAATCCATGAGCCACAGAGTTGCTCTTTTACCGACTGTTGTCGGCTGTGCAGGCTGGAAATGAGTGAAGCCGAGACAAGGCATGTCCTTGTACTCGTCGGCAAATTTTGCAACACCTGCAATAGCGTTTACAAGCTTTTTCTTGATTAAGAGAAGAGCCTCTCTCATTGTGATAACATCGGTGTTATCGCCTACATAGCAGCTTGTTGCACCAAGGTGAATGATAGGCATTGCCTTTGGACACTGTGCGCCGTAGGCATGAACATGACTCATTACATCGTGGCGGAATTTCTTTTCATATTCCTGTGCAACCTCGTAGTTAATATCGTCGGCATGAGCCTTAAGCTCGTCAATCTGCTCCTGTGTAATGTCAAGTCCAAGCTCCTTTTCAGCCTCGGCAAGAGCAATCCAAAGCCTTCTCCATGTTTTGAACTTAAAATCGGGAGAATAAATATACTGCATCTCTTTTGATGCATAACGCGCGTTAAAAGGAGAATTATAAGTGTTTGTATTATCAGGCATTATTCTAAACCTACTCTCTTCATCATTTCTGCATAAGCGTCCTCTACGCCGCCAAGGTCACGGCGGAAGCGGTCCTTATCAAGCTTCTCGTGTGTGTTGATGTCCCAGAAGCGACATGTATCAGGGCTGATTTCATCGGCAAGAACGATTGTGCCGTCCGATGTCTTACCAAACTCAAGCTTGAAGTCGATAAGCTCAACACCGATTGAAGCGAAATACTCCTTAAGCACCTCGTTAACCGTGAATGCCATCTTCTTGATTGTGTCAACCTCCTCCTGTGTAGCAAAGCCGCATGATACTGCATGATAGCCGTTGATAAGCGGATCGCCGAGCTCGTCATCCTTGTACGAAAACTCGATTGACGGGCAAACAAAATCCATGCCCTCCTCAAGACCGAGTCTCTTGCAGATTGAGCCTGCTGCTCTGTTACGGATAATAACCTCAAGAGGAACGATTGTAACCTTTTTAACTGCTGTTTCTCTGTCTGAAAGCTCCTCTACAAAATGAGTAGGAACGCCCTTCTTCTCAAGAATCTGCATAAGGTAATTTGACATCTTGTTGTTAACAACGCCCTTACCTGCGATTGTACCCTTTTTGAGTCCGTTAAATGCAGTAGCGTCGTCCTTGTAATCAACGATTACAACATCGGGATCATCAGTTGCCCAAACCTTTTTTGCCTTGCCCTCATAGAGCTGAGTAGTCTTTTCCATAATACATATCTCCTTTGATTTATACTGTGAATATTGTAAAGGCTGCAAAATTATTTCTTGTATGCCTTTTTAATTCTTTCGATAGCCTCAACTGTCTTTTCTGCGTTGCCGAATGATGTCAGTCTAAAGTAGCCCTCACCTGCAGGACCGAAGCCTGAGCCGGGTGTACCGACAACCTGACATTTTTCAAGAAGCTCATCAAAGAACTCCCATGAGGTGTATCCCTCGGGAACTCTAAGCCATACATAAGGCGAGTTTACACCGCCGTAGCACTCAAAGCCTGCATCGCAAAGACCGTCATAGATAACTCTTGCATTCTTTTGATAGTATGAAAGGATTTCCTTAATCTGCTTTTGTCCCTCATCGGTGTAGATTGCCTCGGCAGCCCTTTGTGTGATGTATGAAACACCGTTGAACTTTGTAGCCTGACGCCTTGCCCAAAGAGGATTAAGGCTTGTACCGTTGAACACAAGATCCTTAGGTACAACAGTATATCCGCAGCGCATGCCTGTGAAGCCTGCTGTCTTTGAGAATGAACGAAGCTCGATTGCGCAGGTTTTTGCACCCTCGATTTCGTAGATTGACTTTGGAATATCATCCTGTGTTACGAATGCCTCGTAGGCAGAGTCGAAGAGGATAAGTGAGTTGTGCTCATTTGCAAAATCAACCCATTTCTTAAGCTGATCTCTTGTTGCTACCATACCTGTCGGATTGTTAGGGAAGCAAAGATAAATTACATCGGGAATTTCGCTTGGAATATCCGGTGTAAAGTTATTTTCTGCTGTGCATGGCATGTAGATAATGTTTGACCAAAGCCCGTTCTCGTCCTTGTCACCGCTTCTGCCTGCCATAACATTTGTGTCAACATAAACAGGATATACAGGATCGCAGATTGCAACCTTGTTGTCAACAGAGAAAATGTCGCCGATATTACCGCAGTCGCTCTTTGCGCCGTCCGAAAGGAAAATTTCGTCCTTTGCAATATCAATTCCTCTGTCTGCATAATCGTGCTTTTGAATAGCATCAAGGATAAAGTCGTAGCCGTACTCAGGCGGATAGCCACGGAATGTATCCTCGCAAGCCATTTCGTCAACTGCCTTGTGCATAGCATCAATTACAACCGGTGCAAGCGGCTTTGTAACATCACCGATTGAAAGGCGGATAACATCTGCATCGGGGTGTGCTGCCTGATACTCTCTTTGCTTTTTTGCAACAGTAGAGAAAAGGTAGCTTGACTCAATCTTTAAAAAGTTTTCGTTAATCTTCATATTTTAAACCTCCTGTTTTCACATAATTATAAATCTATTTCACCGGTAAAGACATAGGTTGCCGGACCGGTCATAAACACACTGTCGTTTTCGTTACCGCTCCACTGAATCTGCAAATCTCCGCCGATTAAATGAACGGTTACATCGTTGTCAACATATCCGTTGAGAATAGCGGCAACAACCGTTGCACATGTGCCTGTGCCGCATGCAAGAGTCTCGCCCGTTCCGCGCTCATAGACTCTCATTTCGATATTGCTTCTGTCGATGATTTTTGCAAACTCTGCATTTACTCTGTTTGGAAAAACATCTGTGTTACATTCAAATTTTGCGCCGTAATAATTCAAATCAAAATCAATAGGATGCTCGTCGATAAACATAACCGCATGAGGATTGCCCATTGACACGCAGGTCATATTAAACTCTCTGTCTGCACACCTTATTTTTTCGTTAATAACCTTATCGTTATCACTGTTAACAGGAATGTCACCTGACTTCAGGATAGGAGCGCCCATATCAACTCTTGCCGATACAACCTTGCCGTTTTCGACTGTGACATCAATATATTTTACTGCGCCCATTGACTCGATAGAAAATGAGGTCTCGTTCGTGTAGCCGTTGTCGTAAACATACTTTGCAACACAGCGAATAGCATTTCCGCACATTTCCGCTCTCGAGCCGTCTGCATTATACATAACCATTTCAAAATCGGCAACAGTGCCTTTTTTGATAAGTATGATGCCGTCACCGCCGACACCGAAATGCCTGTCGCTTAATTTAACGGCAAGCTCGCTTTCGTTCGTTACGGCTTCCTTAAAGCAGTCAATATAGACATAGTCGTTGCCGCAGCCGTGCATTTTTGTAAATTTCATAATTACTCACCTCGGGTAACGGTAATAATCCGAACCACGGTTTATCGTGGCAGATATTGCCCTTACTCTTCGTTAAAATACTCG
>CAMGDK010000044.1 GCA_946042285.1 uncultured Clostridia bacterium
CTATTGATTTTAAATATTATATTTTGTATAATAAACCCGATGATTTTAAGGAGGTTGTCATATGGCAGCAGATAAGAAAGCGGCTCTTGAATCCGCAATGAAAAATATTGAGAAAAAATTCGGTGCCGGTGCAGTTATGCGCCTTGGCGAAAATTCAAGCTTAAAGGTTGATGCTATATCAACCGGATCCCTGTCTCTTGATATTGCAACAGGTATCGGTGGCTTGCCAAAGGGAAGAATTATTGAAATTTATGGACCTGAATCAAGTGGTAAAACAACTCTTGCACTTCACTGTATTGCCGAGGCACAAAAGGCAGGCGGCGAAGCAGCATTTGTAGATGCAGAGCATGCTCTCGATCCTATTTATGCGGCTAATCTCGGTGTAGATGTCGATTCTCTACTTGTTTCACAGCCGGACTATGGTGAGCAGGCTCTTGAGATTACAGAGCAGCTTGTAAGCAGTGGTGCAGTAGATATAATTGTTGTTGACTCTGTTGCGGCACTTGTTCCTAAAAGTGAAATAGAGGGTGATATGGGAGATAGCCATGTCGGTCAGCACGCAAGGCTTATGTCACAGGCTTTAAGAAAGCTTGCAGGCACGGCTAATAAGACTAACTGTATCATCGTTTTCATCAATCAGCTTCGTGAAAAGATTGGTGTAATGTATGGCAATCCTGAGGTTACGACAGGCGGTAGAGCTTTAAAATTCTATGCATCAATGAGAATTGATGTTCGTAAGGTTGAACAGCTTAAGGCTTCCGGCTCGGAGTTTATCGGCTCCAGAACAAGAGCTAAAATTGTTAAGAACAAGGTAGCACCGCCGTTTAAATCTGCCGAATTTGATATTATGTACGGTACAGGAATCAGCAAAACAGGTGAAATTCTTGATATGGCTGTTGAATATGATATTATTCATAAGGGTGGTTCATGGTTCTCTTACGGTGATCGAAGACTCGGTCAGGGTAGAGATAATGTTAAAGAGTTAATTAAAAATGAGCCTGAATTTGCTGAAGAACTTGAAAAGAAGATTAAAGAAAAAATGGCTGAGGAAAGAGAAACGGCAAATCAAAAATATCAGCCAAAGCCGGCTCCTGTTGCTATGACTGATGTCGAAGCAGCTGCAAAGTCAAGAACAACGAGAGAAGCGGCAAAAGCAAAGCTTGATATTGCAGTTGAGGACGATGACGAGTAATGATTATTACTCATCAAAAGGGAAGAGGATCTAAAATTCACATTCTTTTAGATGGTGAATATGCTGTTACGACCGACGAAAATTTTTGGTGTGATAACTATATTTCAGACGGTACCGATATTGATGATGAAGAATGGCAGGATCTTCTTGTTAAAATTAACTATAAAAAGGCTCTTAACAAATGTGCGGATCTTCTGTCGAGAAGAGATCATTCAGTTAAAGAGTTAAGAGATAAGTTACTAAAGTCGGTTGATCCCATTAGTGCTGAAAAAGCAATTAACAGGTATATTGAAGCAGGATACCTTGACGATGAAAAATATTGCGAAATGTTAGTCAGCTATTTGCTGAATACAAAAAAGTATTCAGTTTCGCATATTCGTCAAGAGTGCTTTAAGCGCGGTATTGACAGAGAGATTGTTGACGATAAGCTCGAATCAATAGATGTTGATGCTGTAACAACGCTGGTCGAGATAATTCGCGGCAAGTATTTGTCAAAGCTTGAGAAGGAAAACGGAGTTGAAAAAGTAATTGCTTCGCTTCAAAGAAAGGGCTTTAAATATTACGACATAAAATCGGCTTTGAATAGGATATTTGATGATGAATATTAAAGTTGGTATGATTTCGCTTGGCTGTCCTAAAAATCAGGTTGACGGCGAGCTTATGCTTGAAAAACTTAACAGAAGCGGCTTTGAGATTTCTTCAACAATTGAAGAAAGCGATGTAGTTATAATTAACACCTGTGGCTTCATCGAGGACGCAAAAAAAGAAGCTATTGAGGCGATTCTTGAAGCTGCCGAATACAAAAACGCAGGATTGATTACATCAATTGTAGTTACCGGATGCCTCGCGGAAAGATACCAAGATGAGATAATCAAGGAAATTCCCGAGGTTGATGCAGTCATTGGTATCGGTGCTGACAGCGACATTGTTAAGGTTTGTCAAAAGGCATACATCGGCGTAAAAACAGAGTTTTTTCCTGACAAGTCATACCTTGAGCTTGAGGGCGACAGGATGCTTTCCACACCGCCGCATTGGGCTTATCTTAAGCTTAGTGACGGTTGTGACAATAAATGCTCTTATTGTGCAATTCCGAATATAAGAGGCGGATATATTGAGCGTAGCATGGAAAGCATTGTGGCTGAGGCTGAGAAGCTTGTCTCAAACGGAGCAAGAGAGCTTATTCTCATTGCTCAAGATACCACAAAGTACGGAATGAAGCTTTACGGTGAGTATAAATTACCTGAATTGTTAAGGCTATTAACGGCGATTGATGGCTTACATTGGATTAGATTGTATTATTGCTATCCTGATAAGGTTACAGATGAGCTCATTGATGTAATTTCAAAAGAAAAAAAGATTTGCTCATATATTGATATACCGCTTCAGCATTGCAACGGCAGAGTGCTTAAAAGCATGAACAGAAGCGGCGATTATGCATCGTTAAAAGAATTACTTGATAAAATGAGAGCAAAGATACCTAATCTTTCACTAAGAACTACATTTATGGTTGGCTTTCCCGGTGAAACGGATGAAGAGTTTGAGGAGCTATGCGAATTTGTCAGGGCAATGAAATTTGACAAAATGGGATGCTTTGTTTTTTCACCAGAGGAAGACACGCCTGCTTTTGATTTTGATAATCAAATAGCTGATGATGTTAAAAAGCGCAGAGCCGAAATACTAATGGATATTCAGTATTCCATTACACAAGACTCAAACAAAGGTAAGTTAGGTAATGTCTACGAAGTAGTAGTTGATGATTTCACGGAAGACGGATTTGTCGGAAGAGCTTATTTTGACTCTCCGGAAATTGACAGCGGTATATTGTTTACATCAAGCGTCAATCATTCTGTCGGAGATATTGTTAATGTTAAAATAACCGACTTTGATGGTTATGATTTGATAGGAGAGGTAGTATGAATTTACCAAATAAAATAACTGTATTTAGATTTTGTTGCATCCCGTTTTTACTTGCATTTTCTTTAATTGAATTTAAGTATCATTGGGTATTTGCTCTTATCGTATATTTTGTTGCCTGCATGAGCGATAAGGTTGACGGTTATATTGCAAGAAAGAATAATCTTGTTACCGATTTCGGCAAGCTCATGGACCCATTGTCAGACAAAAGCCTTGTCTTTGCAGCTTATTTGATTTTTGTAAATATTGGCTGGCATACGGAATTATGTATTATGATTATGCTTGCAAGGGAATTCCTTGTTGCAGGTATTAGAATGGCTGCCGCGTCAACAGGTGAAGTGGTTGCTGCCAATGGCTTTGGAAAAGCAAAGACATTTTTGCAAATGTCAACAACCGGAATGGTATTCCTACTACTGGCAATAGGTGAGGGAAATGCCGACATTGATATGACAACATCTTGGCTTAATATTTACTGCACAATAGCCTTTTGGGTAGTATCGGTTGTTACTGCATTAAGCGGCATAGTATATGCAAAGGACGGTTGGCATCTTATTAAAACAAAATAATTGTTGCAAAATCGAAAAAAATCTATATAATATAAATATAAGATAAAAGCAATGATTGAGAGAAGTAGTATGGTTTGTTACTTTCAGAGAGCAGGCTAATTGCTGAAATGCCTGTATTTAACTCCTTACGAAATGCACTCATGAGCTGATTGAAGGAAATTAAGTATTTCAATCCGGATTGTTCCGTTAACGACATAAGCTGTTTACAGTTGAGTATAAAGAAGAGTGGAACCGCAGTTTTTATTGCCTCTGTCATTTGACAGAGGCTTTTGTTTTTATAGGAGAGAGTGTTTTTATGTTTGATTTATATAAAGAGGACATTAAGAGCTTTATGGAGCATGATCCGGCGGCAAGAAGTCCTATTGAGATTATTTTGCTGTATCCCGGATTTAAAGCTTTAAGAAGCCATAGAAAAGCGAAATGGTTTCTTGAACACAACATGCCGTTTATTGCAAGATATATCAGCCAGAGAAGTGCGCATAAAACCGGTATTGAAATTCATCCGGGTGCTACTATCGGCAGAAGAGTGTGTATAGACCACGGCAACGGAATCGTTATCGGTGAAACTACCGAGATAGGCGATGATGTTATGATTTATCAAGGCGTTACACTTGGTGGTACAGGTAAGGATGTAGGAAAAAGGCATCCCACTATCGAAAACGGTGTAATGATTGGATCCGGTGCAAAGGTATTAGGACCTATAACTGTTGGAAGAAACGCGAAGGTTGCCGCCGGAGCAGTTGTAGTAAAGGATGTTGATCCTAACTGCACGGTTGTCGGCGTTCCCGGTGAAATTGTAAGGATTGACGGTGAAAGAATTGACGACCTTGATCAAATTCACATTCCCGATCCTGTTATGAATGCAATAAATGATAACAAAGGCAGGCTTGAAGAGCTTGAAAATGAAATATATCAACTTAAGGAGAGATTAAATAAATATGAGAATTTATAACACTATGACGAGGCAAAAGGAAGAGTTTGTTCCTGTTGACAAGGATGAGGTTAAGATTTACGCTTGCGGACCTACCGTTTATAATTTTATTCATATAGGTAATGCAAGGCCTCTTTGCGTTTTTGATGTGCTTAGGCGTTACTTGGAATACAGAGGCATGAATGTTAAGTTTGTTCAAAACTTTACGGATGTCGATGATAAAATCATCAAAAGGGCGAATGAAGAGGGTAGCACCTTTGAAGAAATTTCAAAGGAATATATTGATGAGTTTTGGACAGATGCACACGGACTGAATTTTAAGGATGCATCGGTGCATCCAAAGGCAACTGAGAATATTGATGAAATTATCGATATTATTTCATCCCTCGAAGAAAAGGGATATGCTTACTCAGTTGACGGAGATGTATATTTTAGGACTTTAAGGTTTAAGGAATATGGTAAGCTCAGCCATCAGCCTATTGAGGATTTGCAGTCAGGTGCAAGAATTGCTGTCGGTGAAAAGAAAGAGGATCCGCTTGATTTTGCACTTTGGAAGGCAGCCAAGGAAGGCGAGCCGTACTGGGAGTCACCATGGGGAAAGGGCAGACCGGGTTGGCATATTGAATGCTCTGCCATGAACAGAAGATACCTTGGTAAAACTATTGATATTCATTGTGGCGGCCAGGACCTTATTTTCCCTCATCACGAAAACGAAATTGCTCAAAGTGAGTGCGCTAACGGTTGCACATTTTCAAAGTATTGGATGCACAACGGCTATATCAATGTTGATAATGTAAAAATGAGTAAATCTCTCGGCAACTTTAAAACAGTTAGGGAAATTGCAGATGCTTACGGATACGAGGTTATAAGATATTTCCTTATTTCTTCTCATTACCGTTCGCCAATCAATTACAGCCTTGATATTATCGAGCAGTGTAAGGCGGCTTTAGACAGACTTTACACCTGCAGAGAAAGCCTTGATTTTGCACTCAAAAATGCAAAAAATACAGAAGATGACGATAGCTTAATTGATCTTGTAAACAGCAGAAGAGATCAGTTTATTACAGCTATGGACGACGATTTGAATACTGCCGACGGCATTGCCGCAATCTTTGAGCTTACAAAGGATGTTAACACAAAAATTCTTGATAAGGATGTTTCTAAGAATGTTGTAAATGCTGCAATAACAGTATTTGACGAACTGTGCGGCGTTCTCGGTCTTCTTTACAACAGAAAGTCTAATGATATTGATGATGAGATAGAAAAGCTTATCGAGCAGCGTCAGCAAGCAAGAGCAAACAAGGATTGGGCTCTTGCTGACAAAATTCGTGATGATTTAAAGGCAAAGGGAATTATTCTTAAGGATACACCGCATGGTGTTACTTGGACTAAGGAGTAATCATAATGGTTGATAAAAGAAAATTTAAGAATACTGAGGTTTCTCTTTTAGGTTTAGGCACAATGCGTTTACCGTGCAAGACTCCTATTAAAAGGGAATCTAATCCTTTAATAGACTATAACAAAGCCCAAAAACTTGTTGATATTGCTTATGAAAACGGTGTGAATTATTTTGACACGGCTTTTATGTACCATGTTGGTAAGAGCGAAAAATTCATTGGAACTGCTTTGAAAAAGTATCCGAGAGAAAGCTATAATCTTGCCGATAAGCTTCCGATTTGGATGTGTCCGACTCCGGCAGATATGGAAAAGGTTTTTAATAAGCAGCTCACTCGTACCGGTCACACTTATTTTGACTTTTATCTTCTTCATTCACTTGATAAGGACAATTTTGATAAGTGCGAAAAATTCGGTGCTTATGATTTTGTAATGAAAAAGAAGGCTGAAGGTAAAATAAAAAATGTCGGCTTTTCTTTTCATGGTACTATTGAGGATTTAGAGCGAATTGTTGCGGCTCACAAATGGGATTTTGCTCAAATTCAAATGAATTATCTTGACTGGAAAAACCAAAATGCAAAAAGACAGTATGAAATTCTTACAGAAGCAAATATTCCTGTAATTATTATGGAGCCTGTAAGAGGTGGTAAGCTTGCAGATCCGGGCAGGGAAATAAGCGAAATGCTTAAAGCTAACGAGCCTGATAGGAGTATAGCATCTTGGGCTATCGGCTTTGTCGCTTCCTTTGATAATGTTATTACTATTTTAAGCGGTATGAATAGTGAGGAACAGATGTACGATAATATTTCTACTCTTACAGACTTTGTACCTTTTGATGAAAACAAAATGAATATATGCTTCAATGCCGCTGCTATGATGAATAAAAGTGATATAATTCCCTGTACCGGTTGTGATTACTGCGCCGATTGCCCTAAGGGCGTTAAAATCAGCTCTGTTTTTGCAGTTTTCAACAAGGTTAAAACAGGGGAATTAACTCACGAAGAAGGTATTGAGGAATATAATAGAATTGATGTTAAGGCTGATAAATGTGTAGGATGCGGAAAATGTAAGGAGCATTGCCCGCAAAGCATAAACATTCCCGGCTGGATGGATGATGGTATTCCTAAATTCTTTTCATGATAGGTGATTGCTTTTGATTACATTAACTGATTATATTGCAAAATACGGCGACTACTCCTTTAAGGAGAGGGAATTTAATTATATTGATAATTTGATTTTCTCACAGCTTGTTTATATAAATTTTGAAGATATAGTTACTGATTCTTCATATCAATTTGAGCTATCTTATGTAGCAAAAAGATACTATGAGATACATAGTGAGTATGAAATTAACTCATTGATTAAAATCAGCGCTAAAGCTGTTGATTTGTTAAAGGAATGTGCAAAAACAAAGCGCTTTGGAAGTACGCGATTATGCAATTATGTTAACAATGTAAATGAAGATATAGACAAACAATTTGCAGCGATAAATTTTATTTTAAATGATGGTAGCTTGCTTGTTGCGTTTAGAGGCACTGATATTACAGTTACAGGCGTTAAGGAGTCTGCAATGCTATCCTATATGTTTCCTGTGCCGGCACAGATTGAAGCCTTGCATTATTTTCAGGAAACTGCTATGAATCATAACGGTGATGTCAGGCTGTGCGGTCATTCAAAGGGCGGTAACCTTGCCGTATTTGCGGCGGTAAATTGCTCAAACTCACTTAAAAACAAAATTGTCGGAATCTATGAAAACGATGCACCGGGATTTCCAAAATGGTTTTTTGATAGATATGATTATAAACAGATTAAAGATTATATTTATTTAATAACTCCTGAAGGCTCAGTTATCGGCAGAATGCTCTTTCATGATAAAACGCCGCTTATTGTTGAGAGTAGTGCAGTAGGTCTTAAGCAGCATCAGGTATCGACTTGGAGCATTGGAGATGATTGCTCCCTGAAGCAAGTAAATGCGTATGATTCAACCTCTGATTTTGTTAGTGACTATATTAACAAAACTATTGATTCATTAACAGACGAGGATTTAGAGCTGTTCTTCGATACATTATCCTATGTGGCGGAAAATTCCGGAATTGACGACTTTTATGATTGGAAATCAATCAATTTTATTAAGGTTATTGATATTATAGATTCAATAAAGATTCTTGATTATGAACAAAAGGAGCGCTTCAAAGAGATACTGAAGAATGTAATTTCGGATTTCACTAAATATTTTTTAGCAAATAAAGGAATAAATCATCGGCAAAAGCATATAGAAAGTAATAATGACTAACAAAAAACTCGTTGCACAACAATGCAACGAGTTTTTACTGTATTACTTTTTCCTCTCGATTATTTTGTAAATATCAGCCAATCAATTCCTTCATGTCATATAAGCCGGCGCATTTGCCGTTCATATAAACAGCAGCGTTGACAGCGCCTACGGCAAATATTTCCTTGCTTCTTGCTGAATGAGAAAGTGTAATTATCTCATCTCTGCCTGCAAAGATAATATCGTGCTCACCAACAATTGTACCGCCTCTGATAGCGTGAAGACCAATTTCATTTTTTGTTCTTTTTTCACGCTTTGAGTGACGGTCGTACTCGTACTTCATCGGTTCGGGAGTAACCTCACAGATTGCATCCGCAAGCATAAGCGCCGTACCGCTCGGTGCATCAATTTTTTGATTGTGATGCTTTTCAACAATTTCAATATCAAATTCACCGCCGAGTATTTCAGTAGCTCTTTTTGCAAGATTAGCAAGAAGGTTAATGCCCATACTCATATTGTATGTGAAGAAAATCGGTGAAGCCTTTGATGCTTGATAGATTTTTTCTTTTTGTTCATCGCTGTATCCGGTAGTAGCAATAACAAGAGGTGTACCCGTTTTTTTTGAATATGCGAGTAAATCATCAAGAAGCACAGGATTTGAAAAATCTATGATTGCATCTGCCTCTTCCTTCACATCGTTGATTGATGGGTAAATAGGGAAGCAGCCGTTGTCCTCAGTGTTTAAATCTACACCTGCAACTATTTTGCAGTCGTTTCGATTTTCTACAATACTCTTGATTACCTTTCCCATCTTGCCGTTAGCACCGGTAATGATAATATTTGTCATTTTAATATTCCTTATATTGCTCGATTATTTTACAAGACCGTATTCTTCCATGGTTTCCTTTACATAAGCCTTGTTTGCTTCGTCCATTTCGATAAGAGGAAGTCTGCAAGGACCTGCCTCAAAGCCGATAAGGCTAACTGCTTCCTTAACAGGAATAGGGTTAACATCAACAAACATTGACTTTGCAAGCTTCATATACTTATCCATTAAAGCCTTACTTTCGTCCTTTTTTCCCTCGAGATAAAGGGCAGGAATATCATGAGCCGCCTGAGGAGCAATGTTTGATAATACGCTTATAACGCCCTTTCCGCCTCTTTCCATAAGGTCGTAGATTTGGTCGTCATTACCGCTCCAAATATTAAGCTCATCGCCGCAAAGCTCGTGAATCTTTGCAACCTGATCAAGATTTCCCGATGCTTCCTTAATACCATTGATTCTTGGGAGCTTTGAAAGCTCATAAGCAGTTTCCGGAGCAATGTTAAGTCCTGTTCTTGACGGTACATTGTAAAGAATGATTGGCTTATCTGTTGCATCGTGAATAGCCTTATAATGTGTATAAAGACCTCTTTGGCTGGTCTTATTATAATATGGTGTTACAAGTAAAAGAGCATCAGCACCATCCTTGCAAGCCTCTTGGCTGAGAGCGATAGCCTCTCTTGTACAGTTTGAGCCTGTACCTGCGATAACCGGTACTCTTCCGTTTACATAATCAATGCACCACTTGATACATTCGCTGTGCTCCTCTGTGTTAAGAGTAGAGGATTCACCTGTTGTACCGCAGATGACAATAGCATCTGTTCCGTTTTCAATCTGGAAATCAACAAACCTTGCAAATTCATCATAGTTTACTGTTCCATCGTTATTCATAGGCGTGATGATTGCAACACCTGCACCTGTAAAAATTGGTTCCTTCATTAGTATTTCCTCCAAAAATCAGTCCATATATCCTTCAGCTGCCAAAAGCTCTGCAAGAAGAACAGCACCGCCTGCTGCACCTCTGAGAGTGTTGTGTGAAAGACAAACAAATTTGTAATCGTACTGTGTATCTTCTCTAAGTCTGCCTATTGAAACAGCCATACCGTTTTCAAGCATTCTCTCTGACTTGATTTGCGGTCTGTCAGGCTCTGTGAAATAATTGAGGAATTTTTTAGGAGCTGACGGAAGTTCTAATTCTTGAGCTCTGCCTGAAAAGCCTTCCCAAATCTCAATCATTTCTTCCTTAGACGGCTTATTTTCAAACTCTACAAAAACTGCACCGAGGTGACCGTTTGAAACAGGAACACGAATGCACTGTGCAGTGAATGCAGGAGAATCCGCTGACTTAATAACATCGCCATCAATCTTACCCATAAGCTTGAGTGGCTCTAATTCGCTCTTTTCTTCCTCGCCGCCGATGTATGGGATAACATTGTCAATCATGTCAGGCCATGTATCAAATGTCTTACCTGCACCGGAAATAGCCTGATAAGTACAAACAAGTACTCTCTTAACGCCAAACTTCTCGTGAAGAGGGAAGAGGGCAGGAACATAAGATTGAAGCGAACAGTTTGACTTAACTGCAACAAAGCCTCTCTTTGTGCCGAGTCTCTTTCTCTGTGCAGGGATAATATTGATATGATCGGCATTAAGCTCAGGCACAACCATAGGAACATCGGGAGTAAATCTGTGAGCGCTGTTGTTTGAAACAACAGGGCACTCATGCTTTGCGTACTCCTCTTCAAGAGCCTTTATCTCATCCTTCTTCATATCAACTGCGCAAAATACGAAGTCAACCATAGAGGTGATTTTTTCTATATCTCCTGTTGCATCCATAACAACAATATCCTTCATTTTCTCAGGAATGTCAACATCCATGCACCATTTTTTGCCGACTGCCTCTGCATAAGTTTTGCCGGCACTTCTTGATGAAGCGGCAAGGCATACAACATTAAACCAAGGATGATTGTCAAGCAAAGTAGCAAATCTTTGACCAACCATACCTGTGGCACCGACAATACCAACATTAAATTTCTTTTCCATAGTGATAATCTCCTTAAAAATAACTTGTAAAACAAGATTATTTGCAATATAATACATGTTAGTGACTTTCAATAAGCGCTATTCATGTGTTTATGATATGATATAATACTGTCTCTTATACACATCTCCGAGCCCACGAGA
>CAMGDK010000045.1 GCA_946042285.1 uncultured Clostridia bacterium
ATTATAAATCAATAGATAAACAATATATTTTGAAGCTATCATCAATTTTAGGGGGATTTATGATTTATAAAAATTGGATGTCTTATATTAAGGATGATGTTAAGCTTACTTCTCTTGTTATTCCCGGTGCACATAACGCCGGTTCATACGGTATGAACAAAATGGCAGAATGTCAAAAGGATAATCTGTTTACTCAGTTTGAATACGGAATCAGACAGTTTTGCTTAAGGCTTAACACTAACAAAAAAGGCGAGATACTATTAGCTCACGGTATGAGCAAGGGTGATTACTTTGAAAATGCACTTAAAGACATTAAAAAAATGATTGATACCAACGACAGCGAAATTCTATTGTTGGATATAAGAGAATATCAGCCGCAGAAATTCGGTCCGATTGAATTGCACTATAAAGCCGATCCTAAGGTTGTAGATGAAATGTTAAATAATTATATTCAGCCTGAAAAATACGCCTACTGTGATTTTGACAGTATTAAGGATGTAACGATCGGTGATATTAGAAAATCAGGGAAGAGATACATTCTCATAAATTATGATGAGGAATATAAGTATTCAAAAACATGTGAGTGTATTTTACCTTGGGATAAAAAAATTAACGGAGCAAAGGCAGTTAATTTTACAAATCAAACACTTAAGTTCTTTGATGAATACCAAACTGACGGTTTATATTGGTTCCAAACTCAGCAAACACCAAATCCCGGCACGGAAATAGGCTTAACTAATCCATATAAGCTCGATCAGGATTTAAGAAATTATTTTGAGAAGCTCATTAAAGGTATTGCTGACACTCCTCGTTACCTTGAAAAAGCAAATATTATCGCGGGTGACTTTATGACCTACGACTATATGAAATCGCGTGCAATACTTAAGCTTAATCTTTTGAAGAAAAATGTTGTTGAAGAATTAGAAAAGGAATATGAGGAAGGACTATCATGAAGATAACAGTTCTCGGAAAATACGGTCCGTATCCGGCTGCTGACGGAGCATGCAGCGGTTACTTGGTTGAAGATGGTAACAGTAAAATAGTCCTTGATATGGGGTGCGGTGTACTGTCAAGGCTGATGAAATATGTTGATATACAGGATATAGATTGCATTTTTATTTCACATTTACACAATGATCACACTAGTGATTTACTGCCGCTTAGATATTACCTTGAAGAAAAAGGATTAAAAATGAATATCGTCACAGCCGTTCAAGATGATGATGATTATGCATATTTTCACAAATTGTTTGACGGTGACGAATTTAATGTTATCAGCATTGATGAAAGCAAGGAAATCAGCATCGGTGACTTGTCTCTTTCGTTTTACAAAATGCATCACACAACTCTAACTTACGGAGTTAAAATAAAAGGAAGCAGAGTAGTTGCCTACACGGCGGATAGTATGTATTGCGAAAATGTTGATAAACTATTCGAAGGATCAGATATGGTTATCGCTGATATTTCAAAGCAATACGGAGTAAATTGTCCGCACATGAATACAAAAATCGGCAAAGAGCTTGCAGGGAAGTATTCGGCAAAAATTATAGCATCACATATTGGAGCAAATTATAATCCTTCTGAGGAATATGAAAATATTTATAACATTGAAATAGCAACCGAAATGAAGCAATATGAGGTTTAAATATGAAGCATTATAATTCAATAATAATAGGTCACATCACGGACGACCTTAATACCGATTACACAGGCCAAACTATTCACAGCTGCGGCGGAGCTGTCTTATTTTCATCCGCAAGCGCTTATTCATTAGGTCATAGGGTTGCCGCGATTACCAAGCTTTCTAAAAATGATGCTGACAGGCTGAATGCGTTTACAATCGACGACGATGATGTATATTGCAGCTTTTGCAATGGCTCAGTCGTTATGGAAAATGTTTATTTTACTAAGGATAGAGATAAAAGAAAAAGCAAGTGCAAGGAGTTTTCCGAACAATTCACTATTGATGATATTCCTAAAGATATTGATGCTGATGTTTATCATTTTGCAGGCTTGCTTTACGGTGATTTTTCCGATGATTTGATTAAAAGCGTTGCATTAAACAGAGGTGCTGTTGCGCTTGATGTTCAAGCTTGCCTGCGTCATGCAAACAAAGAGACCGGTGAGATGTATTTTGAGGACTGGTCATCAAAAAAAGAAATGCTCAAATACATTTCATTTTTAAAAACAGATGCCGCTGAGGCAGAAATACTAACCGGTACCAAGGACAGATATGAAGCTGCTAAAATCCTTTATTCTTGGGGTGCTAAAGAGATTTTAATAACTCACTCAAGCGAAGTGCTTGTATATGACGGAAAAAGTGTATATACCTGTCCTATAAAGGCTCGTGACTTAATCGGAAGGACAGGAAGGGGAGACACAACCTTTGCTGCTTATATAAATGAGAGAATAAATAACAACATTGAAGACTCATTATTGACTGCAACGGCAACAGTTTCATTAAAAATGGAAACTCCCGGACCGCTTAAATGCAACAGGGAAGATGTTTTAGATTATATTAAGGAATTTTATTGATTCTGCAAAAAGGATAATTATGCAAATTCACTTTAAAGAAATAACAAAAAAATCTAAATATTATAAAAAGGTTAAAGAATTATACAAAACCGCCTTTCCAAAAGAAGAGAAAATTCCTTTTTTTATCATGATTTCTAAAATCAAAAAGGATAATGTTAAGTTCTATTCAATATTTGATTCAAGCTCTTGGGTTGGTTTTGTGTATTTGATAAATTACAAAGACTTATCCTATGTATTTTATTTTGCAATAAGTGATGATAGCAGGGGAAAGGGCTATGGCGGCGCAACTCTTAAAGCCCTCAGAGAAGCTTATCCGTCTTCTCAATTTTTTCTTGCAATTGAAGAAATTGACAGTAAATACGACAATTATCATCAAAGAGTAAGCAGAAAAGCTTTTTATGAGAAAAACGGATTTCAACTTTTAAATCAAAAAATGTACGAGTCGGGTGTCGTATATGATTTGATGGGGACAGACGGTAAGGTTGATGCAGATTTGTTTGATATAATGCTCAAGGACTATTTAGGTGTATTTTATAAATTGATAAAAACCTATATCTTTTGACCAAATAACCCCCTACGGGGCTTGTATAAAGTATGACAATAGTTTATCATTCAGTTGTTATATTTTTACAGGAGGTAGTTTTTATGAAAAAAATCAGAAATACATCTAAATTATCAAAGACTAATCAAATTGTAATCACAGCGCTTTGCATTGCTCTTTGTGCGGTGTTGCCGTTTGCTTTTCACAGCATTCCAATGGGTGGTGCTATTTACTGTCCAATGCACATTCCGGTGCTTATTTGCGGTATTGTTTGTAATTGGCAGGCAGCTATGCTTTGCGGCATTATAGGTCCTGTAATTTCCTGCTTAACAACAGGTATGCCTAATTCTGCAACATTACCGACAATGATGATAGAATTAGCAGTTTACGGTCTTGTTGCAGGATTGATGATGAAGCATGTATCTACAAAAAGCTCTATTGCAGATGTTTATATCAGTCTTGTAACTGCAATGATTTCGGGTAGAATTGTCGGTGCTCTTGCAAAGGCGTTGATTTTTGCAAAGGGTGCTCAAACAATAGAAGCTCTTGCTACTGCTTATTTTGTTACATGCTTACCCGGAATTGTAATTCATCTTATTTTAGTACCGGCTGTGTATTTTGCTTTGCAAAAGTCAGGCTTGATTGCTAAAAGATATATTAAAGAGGCAGTGCCAAACAATGAATAAAAATGAAATCGTAAGCTTTTTTGATGATTTATCAAAGGATTGGGATAGCAATCTTATAATTAACGAAGAAAAATTCAATCAAATTCTTGATTCTGCTTATATTGAAGAAAACTGTACGGTTCTTGACGTTGCGTGCGGTACAGGAGTAATGATACCTTACTATTTATCCCGCGGTGTAAGGCATGTTACCGGTATTGATATTTCTTCAAAAATGATCGAGTGCGCAAAGAATAAGTTTCATAATAATGAAAAAGTAAATTTCGTTTGTTGTGATGCTGATAGCTTTAAATCCGAAAGACTATATGACAGATGCATGATTTTTAATGCACTTCCGCATTTTATTGATCCTTTAGGATTATTGAAAAATCTTTATAATTCATTAACGGAAAACGGTCGTCTTACTGTTGCTCACGATATGGGAAGAAAAACGCTTGACAGGCATCATTCAAATTGTGCAAAAAATGTGTCATGCGGCTTAATGAGTGAGGATGATCTTGAAAATATATTTATTCAATCAGGATTTCGCGACATCTCAAAGCATGCAAATGATGATATATACATTGTTTCCGGAATAAAATAAACACTTTGATTTTAGGAATGCTTAATTGCATTCCTTTTTTATTACAATTTGGTAATAACATGTTTATTTGTATTGAAATTTAATATTGTATATAGTAAAATAAAATGAAAAATTATAGGAGGTACATCTTGTGGAATATAAAATTACCGGTAATGAAAGCCTTGGCATAGAATTTGGCTCAACAAGAATTAAGGCTGTGCTTATTGATGAACACTGTAATCCTATTGCAACAGGAAGTCACAATTGGGAAAACAGACTTGAAAACGGTGTTTGGACATATCATATTGACGATGTTTGGGTTGGATTGCAGGACGCATATAAAAAATTAAATGACAGTGTCTTTGAAGCTTTTGGAACAAGGATTACAAATCTTGCCTCTATTGGATTTTCTGCAATGATGCATGGATACCTGCCTTTTGACAAGGATGGAAATCAGTTGTGTGAATTCCGTACATGGAGAAACACAATAACCGCTGATGCATCAAAAATATTAACCGATGCATTCAATTTTAATATTCCTCAGCGTTGGAGTATTGCTCATCTTTATAATGCTATTTTAAATGACGAAGAGCATGTAAAGGATATATCTTATCTTACCACTCTTGCAGGATATGTACATTGGAAGCTTTCGGGCGAAAAGGTTCTTGGTATTGGTGAAGCATCAGGAATGTTTCCTATTGATAGCAATGCTATGGACTATAATGCAGAAATGCTTGATAAGTTTTCAAATCTCGATAAGGTATCAAATTATAGCTGGAATATAAAAAGCATTTTACCAAAGGTACTTGTTGCCGGTGAAAATGCAGGCTGCTTAACAGATGAAGGAGCAAAGCTGCTTGATCCGTCAGGAGCTTTAAAAGCAGGTGCGCTTATGTGCCCTCCCGAGGGTGATGCCAGTACAGGTATGACCGCTACAAACAGTATTGCAGTTAAAACAGGTAATGTTTCTGCAGGTACATCAATATTCTCGATGATAGTTCTTGAAAAGCAACTGTCAAAGGTATATGAGGAGATTGATATGGTAACGACTCCTGTCGGTAAGCCTGTTGCCATGGTGCATTGTAACAACTGTTGTACCGATCTTGATTATTGGGTTAAAATTTTTGCCGATTTCGCAAAATTAAGCGGCAGTAACGCTTCTGTGCCTGAAATATACGATATGCTATATAATTGCGCACTTGATGCTGATAAATCGTGCGGAGGTCTTGTTTCGTACAATTATTTTTCAGGTGAGCCTGTTACTGATTTAAGTAGTGGCAGACCTTTATTTGCGAGAAGTGAGAACAGTAACTTTAATTTACCGAATTTCTTTAGAGCTCAAATCTATTCAACAATGGCTACTCTTAAAATCGGCATGGAAATTCTTGAAAAAGAAAATGTTAAGATAGATAAGCTTCTGGGACACGGAGGCTTGTTCAAAACTCCTGTTGTAGGTCAAAAGCTTATGGCAGGTGCAATGAATACGCCTGTTGCCTGTCTTGAAACCGCAGCAGAGGGCGGTGCTTGGGGTATGGCAATTCTTGCGAGATATGCCTTTGACAACAAAAATATGCCGCTTGACGAATATCTTGATTCGGAAATATTCAGTAAGTTCAAAAGTACTACAATAAATCCTGATATTGATGATGTTAACGGCTTTAAGGAATATATGAAGCTATATAAGGCAGGTTTAGTTGTTGAGAGATCTGCTACTGAGAATATATAATAAATAAGGAGAATAATTATGGCTATTAAGGATTATGAATTTTGGTTTTTAGTTGGAACACAGTACCTTTACGGCGAAGAGGTGTTTGCCGATATAAACGCACATTCAGAAGAAATGTGTGAAGAATGGAGCAAAAAGCTTTGTTGCAAGGTCGTTGCAAAGCCTTGTCTTAAGAGTGCTGCAGAAATACTTAATATAATTCAAGAGGCAAACAACACTCCTAATTGTGCCGGTATAATTACTTGGATGCACACATTTTCACCGTCAAAGATGTGGATTTCAGGTCTCAACGCATTGAATAAGCCTTATCTTCATGTAAATACACAATACAACCGTGATATTCCGTGGAGCGAAATTGATATGGATTTCATGAATCTTAATCAGTCTGCTCATGGTGACAGAGAGCATGGATATATTCATGCAAGAATGAGAAAAAAGGTTAAGGTAGCTGCAGGATATTGGAAGGACGAGGAATTCCAGAATAAAATTGATGTTTGGATGCGCGCTGCTATCGGTGCTGCTGAATCGAGAAAGCTTAGAGTGCTTCGTATTTCCGATAACATGAGAAATGTTGCAGTTACCGACGGTGATAAAATAGAGGCTCAAATCAAACTCGGTTGGCAGGTTGACCACTACGGAGTGGGGGATATTATCAAGCGTGTAAATGCAGTAACCGAGGAAGAAGTAGATGCTCAAATGGCAGAATATACTTCACTTTATGAAATGGACACCGATAATATCGACGCAGTTCGTTATCAGGCGAGAGAAGAGGTTGCGCTTAAGAAATTCCTTGAAGAAAACGGATTTGGTGCATTCCATACAAACTTTGAGGACTTGCAGGAGCTTAAGCAATTGCCGGGACTTGCTGCTCAGGATTTAATGCGACAAGGCTATGGCTTCGGTGCTGAGGGTGACTGGAAGGTTGCCGCAATGACAAGAGTAATGAAGCTTATGGCAGAGGGCTTAGAGGGCGGTACAGCCTTTATGGAGGACTACACCTATCATTTTGAGCCGGGTAATGAAATGCTTCTTGGTTCACACATGCTTGAGGTGTGTCCTACTCTTGCTAACGGTAAGCCGAAGATTCAGGTTCATCCGCTTGGTATCGGTGACAGAGAGGATCCTGCAAGACTTGTATTCAAAGCACAAACAGGTAACGCAATCGTTGTTACTCTTGTAGATATGGGCGATAGATTAAGAATGATTGTTAATGATGTTGAGTGTAAAGAGCAAACAAATGATATGCCAAAGCTTCCGGTTGCAGGAGTGCTTTGGAAGCCGCTTCCTTGCCTTCAAACATCGGCTGAAGCTTGGATTTATGCGGGTGGAGCTCATCATTCCGTTCTTTCCTACACTCTTACTGCTGATCACATGCGTGATTTTGCTGAAATTATGGGAATTGAATTTGTACATATCAACAAAGATACAGAGATCAACGAATTTAAGAAAGAGTTATTTTATAACGATGTAGCGTATAAGCTTGGTATGTAATCGAGGTAAATAATTTATGTTAGAGGAACTTAAAGAAAAGGTATATCAAGCAAATCTTCAGCTTGTTGAATACGGCCTTGTTGTATTGACATGGGGAAACGTTTCCGGAATTGATAAGGAAAAGGGACTTTTTGTAATTAAGCCGTCAGGTGTGCCATATAATAAATTAAAGGCATCGGACATGGTTGTTATGGATTTGAACGGAAATAAGATTGAAGGTGATCTTAACCCTTCATCCGACACTCCAACTCATCTCGAGCTATACAGAAGCTTTAAGGATATTGGCGGAATCGTTCATACACATTCCTCTTGGGCGTGCTCTTGGGCGCAGGCAGGCAGAGATGTTCCTGCTTACGGAACTACTCATGCTGATTTTGCAAACGGTGCAATTCCGTGTGCAAGAGGACTGACCGAGGACGAAGTTAACGGCGAATACGAACTTAACACCGGTAAGGTAATAGTTGAAGAATTTGAAAATAGATGTATTACTCCGGATGAATGTCCTGCTGTACTCGTTCATAGACACGGACCTTTTACTTGGGGTAAGGACTGCTTTAAAGCTGTTGAAAATGCCCTTATTCTTGAAGAAGTTTCAAAAATGGCACACAGAACTGAAAGGATTTCGGCTTTTGACAGTGCTTCCGATATTGGTATTGAGGATTATCTTCTTAACAAGCATTATCAACGAAAGCACGGAAAGAATGCCTATTACGGACAAAAATAACGGAGCTTGGATTAAACATGAATAATTATATTAAAAAAATACTTTTACCTTCAATTCTTTTAATTTTATTATGCTTTTCGGTATCGTTTACTGCTTATGCATTGGAAAATGAGGAAATAACTGACAACGTCATAAATCATACTGTTCTTCCTTGTGATATAAGCAAAGCAGTATTGATAAATGTTGTTGTTGATGATTCAGGTTTGATATATAACGGATTAGAGCAGAAGCCTATCGTTAAAGTATATTTTAACAATTCTTTATTAAAAGAGGGAACTGACTACACACTTTCTTACAACAATAATATAAATGTAGGTACGGGAAGTGTTATAATTAACGGTATTGGCAATTATGTAGGTACTATTGAAAAGGAATTCAAAATTGAAGGAATAAATATTTCAAAAGACAACATGATTGAGGTTAGTTTTGACACAAAATCTTTAATTTATGACGGAATTCCTGTGTGCCCAACGGTTTATGTTAAATATGGCATTGATAAGTCAACCTTGCTGGAAGAAGGTGTTGATTATATCATAGAATACAAAAACAATGATAAAATAGGAAAAGGTAAAGCCATAATTACAGGTATAGGTAAATATACAGGCACATTTAAAAAATCATTTAAGATTATACCTAAGCAGGTAACGGATCTTGCAGTGACATCAGTTACAACCTCGTCGTTAACTCTTAAATGGAATTCAATAAGCGGAGTTTCGGGCTATCAAATTTTGTCATATAATATTGATAAAAACAAATATGTCAGCTTAGGCAATGTTTCTGCAAGTAAAAACACATTTAAAATAAATAAGCTTACCTCGAATAAAGAATATACATATTGCGTAAGAGCATATAAGAATGTTGATGACAAGAAGTATTACGGACCGTACAGCGAGCAAGTGGTTACCTCTGTTAAACCCGGTGATGTTGCAATAACTTCTGTTACAAAAAGCGGAAATAAGCTTGTAATTGATTGGAATAAGGTAGCTTGCTCCGGATACGAAATTTTCTATTCAACAGACAAAAAGATGAAGAAAAATGTAAAATGTGTTAATGTTTCTTCTAAAAAGAATACCTTGAAAATCAAAGATATAGATAAATCTAAAGAGTATTATGTGAAAATAAGAGCATATTCAGTTGTTAATAACAAAGCTATATATGGCGTTAAAAGCCCGATGATAAGCTCGTATTTTTCAAATACTTATGCAACTTATTATTCTTATTATGTTAACAATCCCGACAGAACAAATAATTTGAGAATTGCATCAAAAGAAATTAACGGAACAATAGTTCAACCGGGACAAACATTTTCATTTAATGATGTTGTAGGGCCGCGAACAGCCGCAAAAGGATATAAGGCAGCGCATGTCTTTTCCAACAGCACAACAGTATCAAACGAAATAGGCGGTGGAATTTGCCAAGTTGCTTCAACAATGTTTAATTGCGTTCTAAAGGCTAATGTTGAAATAGTAGAAAGGCATCAACATACTCAAAGAGTTTCTTATGTTCCTCTCGGAAGAGATGCTGCTATTTACGGTACTGCAGAAAACTTTAAATGGAAGAACAACACAAAATATCCTATTCAAATAAAGATGACTGTAAAGGACGGCAAGATAAGCTGTACATTTTATACCTGTAAAAAGGTAAAGCCTAAAAAGGTTAATCTTATGGTTAGCAGAAACGGAAATAATTTTACTCTAAAAAGAATAGTTAACGGAAAAACAAATTACACATGTCGTTCAAATTACTAAAAAACGAGGTCAATCATTACTGATTGACCTCGTTTATATGTATTCAATTATCTTTTGATGTCATCCCACTTAACGCCATTTACTTGGAAGAGATCATCAAACTTATATGTATTACACTCTTCCTTAGTGTGTGAAGGATACCATACCTGTGCAAAGAACGGATTTGTCTTTGCAATATTATCGTAATCCCAAGCCTTCTGTGGAATATAGCATTCAGGACACCAATGACCGCCAAGAAGAATAAGAGCAGGGGATGCTTCAAATTCAGCACCGCAATATCCGCATTTCCACTTAAGCTTTGTAGCCATGTCGCCCTTAACCATAGAGTCGCTGAGACATTCACCGCCACGGAACTTAGCTGCTGATTTCATGTCTTCAATATCAAGCTCTGACTCAGGCTTTGTTTCATCATAACCGTGATCAAGCTTGTAATTTTCAGCATCAGCAGTCTCTTTATTAAACTTACGAATTTCAAAGTCTTTCCAATCTGATGGAATCTTTGTCCAATCCTCATAAGTGCCATAGTAAGCAGAAAGTCTAACAGGATCCTTTGTTTTAACCCAGTCAAGAGTACCGAAGTCCTTAGTTTCGGCAATCTTCTTCATGAATGGCTTTGCTGCTGCAGCAACAATGTTCTTTGGAAGATAACGAGGAATTTTGAAATAAAATTCAACCTGATTAGCAAGTCTGTCAAAATATTCCTGAACAGGTAAATTCTCTCTAAAGTGAAGGAATTCCTCAAGCTTGTCACCGTCAGCGTAGAACTGACCGTGGAAATTCTTTGTGATGAACCAGTTAGGATCAAAGAGCTTTTCCGGACCTGCAAGACCGAGAGTACCGAGAAGAAGCTGCTCAAACTCATAGTTGGAAATTCTGTATTCCTTACCTGAACCGATATTGAAGAAGTGATTCCAGAAATCAGCACCTAAATTGCCTGCCTTATCCTCAAGAACAAGATTGCACATAAGGCGACCTGAATCTTCAACTGTACACCACT
>CAMGDK010000046.1 GCA_946042285.1 uncultured Clostridia bacterium
CGCTCTTTTTCGCGCGTCAGCTCATCTACATTTTCGCCGTATTTACGCAGACGTTCATTCATAACAGAAAGCTCTGCGTTCTTTTCTTTCAGTTCTTCCGTCAGTTTATTCAGTTGTGTCGTTTGTGCTGCCGTGAGCTGTGTAATACCGCCTAACACCTCACGGGCGAAAGTCCACACCGTTTGATCGGGCAAACGGAAGGTTGGGTTTTCTCCCATAAAAATCCTTGCCACGCCCGATTGTATTTCTCCGTCATTCAGGTTATCCCAAAACGCATTGGCGTTCTGTAAATCTTTGCCGAATATTGTGTGGCTCAAATTGTTCATTCGGTGATTGATAAGCATCACCATACCGTTTTTGTAAGCAAAGCAAAGACCTGTGTTAAGCCAGTCGAGGCTTTCCTTTACCGACGAACGAGTGATGGCGTTCTTTTCAAATTTTCTTTCCTTTATTACAACTGCCGACAGTATAAAAATGATTGCAAGCAGTATCAAAATCGGGAATATTATCGGCAATGCTGCAACACTCTCAATAATCGGAGATATATTCCAAGACGGATGAGCCGATTTTACCTCAGCCGCAAACAAAATCAGCATTGCTCCGCTGAGCAAAAAGCAAAGAGGAACAAGCAGCTTCGGCATCAGCCTTTTCCTGCTGAAAACACGAGGCAACAGGCAGACACTCGAACAAACCGCAACGAATGTTACGACAAGAAAGAATGATTTTATTGCATAATTCAAATCACAAAAGCCTATCATTTGCCGTCACCTCCCTCTGAAAGAAGCAAGGTAACGGTAGCATCCTCGTCTTGAATATCCCATTCAAGCTTTCCGAAAGGAACGGATAATTTTGACAATGTATGCTCGGCAATTTCTTGATTGCATCCTATCTGCATCCTCATTTTTATTACGCCGTCCATGCAGTCAAGATGTATCAGCATAGCGGTCGCATCGTCAATCAGTCTTTCGACGATATTTTCATAAAAATCGAAAGCAACGACTGCGTGTTCCAATTTGAGTGTACCGTCGCATTTACTGTCAAATGATGTGAAAACATCCCCAAGCCGCAAATTGTCAAGGGACTCTCTGATACAGTATTCAAGCTCTATCGCAGGGATGATATTGCCTTCCTCTCCTAACATCAAGAGATTGCCACGCCGCTTGATATAAGCACAAATCACGGATACCTTTGAAATTGCGATTTTCGTTTGCTTCGGTTCGGTCTGGGCAAGCTTCAGCAGCTCCTCTGCCTTTGCAAGCTGTGGTGCTACCTCCTTTGCAATCCGGTCATACAAACGGCTCTTTTCTTCCGTCCGAGCACGGCTTTCCTTCAGCTCCAGCTCGGCTTTCAGTAATTCGTTCTTTTCTCCGAGCCTTTCCTGTGTATCACGGAGCTCTTCTATCAGGTCGTTAATCTGCTTTACATCGTCCTGCCAAAGAACATGACCGCCGGTAATTGCTTTGCTGTGCAGTACGGTATCTCCCAAGTCAACAGGCTCGGATTCGGCGCCTCTCATTACATCCTCGGTCAATGGTGTTGCCGTGCCTGAAACGATGCAGGGCTTAAAATCGGTATTAACAATTTGTGCAGATACCGTAGAGCTTTTAAACAACTCGTAATAATTTGTATTAGACGGGATAAGACCGCTTTGTATTGCACTTTCCAAAAGGGCAATAATCATTATGCAGTCAATCGCCGCCAAATCACCATCGACTATGTTCATACAATACATAATCCAAACAATTATGGAAATGCCCAAAATGACTGCGGGGAGCTTTTGAAAGCTCTTACTTGCAGGCACACGGCTCTTTTTAATCAGCATGACCACAAAGTAGATTCCGAGAAGGACAAACCAAGCCATAGTAATGTAGTATAGAGGATGGTATATGCAATCAGACTCGCAATTTTCAAGACCGTTAGGAAATGAAAAAACAAGATGATGGAGGTCGTTTGAAAAAAATCGCTGTAACAAGAAATGTTGCGGGTATGTACATATATTTCAGCCTGTTCGGCGTTATATAGTTTTCAGGCTTTCCTATATGGTCAATAATGAACACACACAAAAGAGGAACAAACACCATAGGAATATAATAGGAATACCATAGGTAACGCCCTAAATGTGTGCCGTTTTGGGCAATAAACTCCCATTTGCAGGTTCTCAAAATAAGCCAAAATGCAAGCAGTATTCCCACTGCTATGAGATAATGGCGAACCTGTTTATTGATAATTCTTGTCCTAACGGATGAGCACCACGCAATGACAAGCGAAATTTGAATAACGCTTCGTATCATTACCAAAAGCATTTTAAGAATAGGGTTGTCAACTTCAGTATGGAACGCACGGGAATAATATGCGATTACAAGCAAAATAGCGACACCAATTGTGTATAGTATCGTCTTTTTGTTTATTTTCTCCATTGCGCTCACCCCTCTTTTTTTTAAAAAAATACACCGCATTTGTGTATGAATTCCGTGAAGATACAAGAATCATTCAGTATAATATCATATTTTCCTGCAAATTTCAAACTGTGCGATGTATTGTCTGTTTTTGCAGTATGCTTACGGGAGCATTGGCATTGCTTGCAGCGGCAGCAGTGTTTGTAATCAGTCATGTCTATGTTACTGTTGTTGAGCAAAAGTGATTTACATAATAATGTTATACCAAAGCAGCCCTACTCTGTTTAGATAGGGCTGTTTTTATATATTCATGATGACATATTGCCGTAAATGTGTTTAACAATCAAAACATGATTTTACTTTTTGCGAATGATGTGGTAGAATGATTGAGAGGAGAATAATAATGCAAAAGAGAAATTCAAGTATTGAGCTGTTAAAGATAATAGCATTGTTTTTTATAGTGATTTCACACATATCTCAAACGGCAGTAAAATTCAAATACAACGCAATATTGTCAACCGATGTATTTTTTGATATTGCGACCGTCAATTCAATTGAAACCGGGTTAGTTTTGTTTTTCAGGAATTTCGGCTCTATCGGTAACACAATATTCGTTGTTTGCTCTGCATATTTTTTAAGTCAAAGCAAAAAAGCAGGGTGGACAGTATATTAAAGATTATATTTGATTGTTGGGTTATTTCCTATACCGCCTTAATAATATATTTGTTGATTTGCTCCGCTGCAAATCAGGAGCCTTTGCAAGAGGCAGTGGCTATGTCACTTCTGCCGATAACGAAAAAGGCAAATTGGTTTATATGCTGCTATATTCTTATGGTTTTTGTGCATCCGTTGCTAAACACCCTGTTGGAAAAGCTTGAAAGAAAAAAGCTGTTGTTCATGACGGTAGTTATGTTTTTCATTTATTATGTAGTGTCATTTTTTGAAATTCCGATATTATATTACAGCGAAGCAATGGTCTTCTTCATAAATTATATAATTGTAGGACTTATACGCAAAAGCTATAATTGGATTTTTGAAAACAAAAAAATAAGTGCGTCACTTACTGCTGTTGGATTTATCGGATTTATCATAACCTTTGCGGCAATGGGATTTTACGGCGACGAGGAGATTTATGTCGGCAGTAACGCTCCGAATAATCCGTTTATCCTGATTTTTGCAATAGGAGTTTTCGGGTTGTTTAAGGATATAAAACTAAGCAATTCCGTTATAAATAAGATTTCATCACTGTCATTATTTGTCTATCTGTTGCACGAAAACTATGTTTTCAGAATTTGCTTCAGACCGTCGTTGTACGCAAAGGCTTGTGAGATAACATCCGGCAATTACAGAATAGCAGTTATTTTGGTTATGTCGATTATAATATTCATTGCAAGCATTTTGATTGGATGGCTGTATTCTGTTTCGATAGGGAGGATAACTAACGCGCTATCGAAAAAGATCTATGGATTTATCAGGAAAATTTACAGTGAAGCACCGAAATTAAAAAAATGAATACACAAAAATTAAAGCCCCTATGGTAATCACCATAGGAGCTTTATTGTTATAGTACCTTATCAAAGAAATCCTTTGCTCTTGCTGTTTTGGGGTTATAGATAACTTCCTGCGGAGTACCTTCCTCGCCGATATAGCCATCTGCAAAGAAAAGCACCCTGTCCGCAACCTCGCGCGCAAATCCGATTTCGTGAGTAACGACAACCATCGTCATACCTTCTGCGGCAAGCTGCTTCATAACATTAAGCACCTCACCGACCATTTCGGGATCAAGCGCAGATGTAGGCTCGTCAAAGAGCATGATGTCAGGATTCATACAAAGTGCACGCGCAATGGCAACACGCTGCTTTTGTCCTCCTGAAAGCTGACTCGGGTAGGCGCTTGCCTTTTCCTCAAGTCCTACTCTTTTGAGCTGCTGCATTGCAAGCTCCTTTGCCTCTTCCTTTTTCATTTTCTTAACCTGAATAGGTGCGAGAGTCAAGTTGTCAAGAACATTAAGATTGTTAAAAAGGTTAAAATGCTGGAACACCATTCCAATGTTCTCTCTTGCCTTGTTGATGTCAATTTTTTTGTCGTCCATGTGATTGCCGTCAACAATCATTTCGCCGCCGGTGATGTCCTCAAGGCGATTGATGCAACGCAAAAATGTTGACTTACCGCAGCCCGAAGGACCGAGTATAACAACAACCTCACCCTCATAAATATCCGTGTTAATATCCTTTAACACCTCAAGCTTACCGAAGCTTTTGCGAAGGTGTGAAGCATGGATTTTAACATTATCATAATTAACGGCCACGGTTCATCCTCCTCTCAACAAGCTTTGCCAAGTATGAAAGTATTGTAATAACAATCAAATACATTATGCCGACTAATGCCCAAACCTCAAACGCCTTCATCGTGATTGCAACAACATTCTTTGATGTGTTAACAAGCTCCGGAAAGCCGATAACGGAAAGGATTGATGTATCCTTAAGCGTGATGATAAACTGGTTAATGATGCTTGGAATCATTGTTTTGATTGCCTGCGGAAGAATAACCTTGCGCATTGCCTGTGTGTAAGACATACCAAGCGAACGGCAAGCCTCCATCTGACCTACATCAACCGATTGAATACCTGCACGAATAATCTCAGCCATGTATGCACCGCAGTTGAGCGACAGGCATATAATACCTGCTTGAAGTGCGGTTAATGTAAATCCGCCGGCAGGGAGCATTCTGTTGATAACGGTCGGAACACCGAAAAATACAAAGAAAGCCAAAACAATCATCGGTACGCCGCGAATAATATCAACAAAAATTCTTGAAATAAGGTTGCACACCTTGTTTTTAACAACGCTTAAGATACCGAACAGTAAACCGATAAGGCAAGCGAAAACAAGGCTGCCCAATGCCATTATGAGAGTTTGACCTAAGGCGGTAAGAAGCATTCCGCCGTAGTTGGATAAAATTCTACCCATTTGTCCTCTCCTCCTTTAACTAAAAATTAGGGCGCTACATTGAACGCCCTAATTACGATATAAACTAAATAAAAGTTATATTACTCGCCAAGATACTTTGCGATAATCTCATCGTATGTGCCGTTTGCTTTGATGTTCTTAAGACCTGCGTTGAACATGTCAACAAGCTCCTGATTTTCAGCCTTGTGGATTGCGAAGCCGTAGCCTGAGCCCTCGTTTTCTGAATCCTCAAGAACCTTAAGTGCAAGATCGCCGTCCTTGATTGAAGCCTTCATGATAGGTGTATCCTCGAAGCAAGCAACGCACTGACCGCCTGTTACAGCCTGATACATTGTAGGTGAATCGTCAAAGCGAACGATTGTGAAGCCATATTCATCCTTAAGGCTTTCAGCGTAATCAGCACCCTGTGTACCGTTTTTAACAGCTACCTGAGCACCCTTAAGGTCTTTGATTGAGTTGATGTCGGCATCCTTTGATACTGCAGCACACTGAGTTGCTGTGTAGTAAGGATCAGAGAAAATCCAACCCTCATCCTGTCTTTTTTCAGTGATTGAAGCACCTGCAATCATACCGTTTGCCTGACCTGCCTGGCATGCAGCGATTGAAGCATCCCAGCCCATTGACTTAAGCTCATACTTAAAGCCCTGATCCTCTGCAATAGCAGCGAGAATATCAACATCAATACCAACGAAATTTCCTTCAGCATCTGTGTACTCAAATGGCTTGAATACAGTGTCGGTAGCGATAATCCATGTCTTAGCGTTTGCCTGAGCTGCATCTGTTGTATCGTTTGTGTCGTCAGCAGGCTTTGAGCAAGCAGCAAACACGCAACCTAAAATAGCGATTGCAGATAAAAGAGCAACTATTTTCTTTGTTGTTTTTTTCATAATAATCTTTCCTTTCAATAAGTGTTCATAAAAAATGATTACAAATTTTATGATAGTATTATAATAGAAAAATTGCAATTAGTCAATAGCGTTGATTTTTTATATGTAATTTAGCCGCTAAACGCTTAATACATAACGCTCAAATAAGATATTGAATAATAGTTAAAATAGTGTTAGACTATTTGCATATTATTCGCATAGCATTGAAAAGAGGTTGAAAAATGAACAGAAAAAAGCTTGTCGGCGCATTACTGATGCTTTTTACGGCAGTTATATGGGGTGGCTCGTTTGTTGCACAGTCATCGGGCGGCAACGCAATAGGTCCGTTTTCGTTTTCGTGCCTGCGCTTTACAATAGCGACAGTGGCAATGCTTCCCGTAATTGCACTGTTAGATAAGAAAAACAACAGTGCAATGATACCTAAATCAAGTGCGGACAAAAAGCTCCTTTTCAGAGCAGGTATTACATGCGGTGTGTTTTTGACAGGTACATCTGTTTTTCAACAGCTTGGAATGTTTATGGGTACATCGTCGGGCAAAGCAGGCTTTTTAACTGCATGCTACATAGCATTTGTTCCCGTAATCAGCCTATTCTTCAAAAAAACGCCGCAGCTTAATGTATGGTTGTCTGTTGTTATCACTCTTTGCGGACTTTATCTGCTTTGTGTTAATGAGGGCTTCAGCGTTCACTTGTCCGATTTGCTTGTTTTGATTTGTGCGTTTATGTGCGCATCAAGAATTATGGCGGTTGATAGGTTTGTTAACCGAGTTGATACTGCAAGGCTTGCATGCGTTCAGTTTGCGACAGCGGCAGTATTGTCCGGAATACCAATGTTCTTCTTTGATATGCATGCATCTGCCGAAGGTATTACCGAGTGGGGCAAATCACTTGCGTCAACAGGATTGTGGGTGTCGCTTTTGTATGCCGGTGTGCTTGCCGGTGCAGTAGCGTTTACACTTCAAATTGTCGGTCAAAGGGATTTGAACCCGACAGTAGCGTCGCTTCTTATGAGTCTTGAGTCAGCATTTTCGGTCCTTGCAGGCTGGTTAATTCTCGGAGATAGGCTTAGTGCAAGGGAATTACTTGGCTGTGCAGTTATTTTTGCAGCGCTTGTTATTTCGCAGCTGCCTAACAGAAAAAAAATTAAAGCATAGGTGATAAAAAAAGCCGATTTGGATTGTCCAAATCGGCTTTAATCTTAATTATGTATATAGACTGAATTATTCGCCCTTCATTTCAAGAAGCTTAACTGTGCCGTTGTATGATGCAACCGAAACCTCGATTGAATCCGTGATAGCAGCTTCAATATCGTCTTCCTCTACGCCGAGAGCCTTTGTGTACTCGTTGTTGATGAAGAGATCAAGGTCCATAATGTCAGGAAGATTGAACGGATCCATACCTGAATCAATTCCTCTCTTCTTGTAGTCCTTAGCAACCTTAATCATACCCATTTTCATCATCCAAGGCGGAACACCGACAATTTTTCTGTCGTTGCCCATTCCTCTTGCAGCGTAAACAATCTTAAGGAACTTATCCCATTTCATGTTGTACATGCTGATAGGAATAGCCTCAAATCCGTTACCCTCTTTAACTGCGGCACCGGCAATTGCCTGACCAACCTGACGGCATGTAAGCATTGCAGTACCTCCCTTTGGATAAAGGGTGAACGGAAGACTGTCCATCATCTCAATCTGCTCAATAAGGATAGTCCAAACAGGCTTTCTGCCCGGCTGTGTGCCGAAGATGTAAGGAAGCTCAAGAACTGCACAGCTGAAATTCTCATCACAGGCAGCCTTACAAACATCCTCCTGAATCATTCTTGACTTGAAATACGGGTTTTTCTGAGTGAGCCTCATATCAGGCCTGCTCTTTGAAAGGTAAGCAAAGTATGAGCCGAGTACGACTGCTCTCTTAACGCCTGCCTTCTTGCAGAGAGGGAAAATTCTCTCAAGCGGTGCGATGTTGAATTTGTAATAGTAGTCCATTACGGGAGCAGGAAATTCAACTCTCTCGTCAACGCCGGCAGCAAAGATGAATACATCGTTGCCCTCAAGCATTTTTTCGATTTCTTCGTCGCTCTTTTTGTTAATGTCGCCGAACTGAATGTCCATTTCCTCAGGAATGGGAGCACCCTCCGGAAGCGGCGGCAAAGCAACGGAAGTAACCTTGTGGCCCATTTTAATGAGCTGAGTAGCAGCCTCGCAGCCTAAAAGACCTGTGCCGCCGATCATAAAGATATTCATAGTCATCCTCCATTTGCATATTGCAAAAAAATTTCGTATTCGTATGATTAAATTATATCAGTTATGAAATATTTGTCAACAACAATATTGTTGTGCGCAAATAAGCAGTCTATTCACTATCACAGGTTACATCGACAACTGTAAGCTCGTTGCCGTCAACGCAAAATTTGATGTCAAATCCTGCATATTTCATACCGTAAATTCTGATTGCGTCATCGTGATAAGCAGGGCGAGGATCCTGCTCAAGAAGCTCAATAGCCGTTTTGCGCTTTTTTTCAGGTAACAATTCTAAAAGATTTTCGGGAAAATTTACATTCAAGCGATAATCCATTACATCACCGGCAAAGCCTTGGATTGCATCGGGACGGCTGTCTGTATAAGTGATATACGGCTTGATGTCATAAATCGGCGTGCCGTTCATCATATCAACACCGCCGACAATGAGCGTGTAACCGTTATTCTTATCATGCTCAACCGAAATAAGCTTAACGCATGACAGACCAATGGGATTTGGGCGAAACGGAGAGCGAGTTGCAAAGACACCCTTGCGAGTGTTACCGTTGAGTCTCGGCGGTCTGACCGTCGGCGACCAATCGGCTCTTATATTTTCGCTAAACTGCCAGATTAACCAAAGGTGAGAAAACTCCTCGATTCCGTCAAGCGCCTCCTTAACCCTGTACTTATCCTCAAAAACGATTTTTCCGCAAAGCCCGTCAACAATTCCGCTTTGCCGCGGAATCCCGAACTTTTCAGGCAAATCCGTATATATTCTTGCTATGATTTCCATAGTTAATTACTGACCTAATATTCCTACCAAGCCAACGCCGAGACCGCTCACTGCCATAAGAGCGGCAAGAACGATAGCGGTGATTTTAACCCATTTTCGTTGATTCATTTTAATTCTCCTTATTTCATAAGCTCGTCGGCAGCCTTAAGAAGTCTGTCGGCAATAATTTTTGCAGCCTCTCTGTTCGCTCCGACAGCTGTGATATATGCCTTGATTTTCGGCTCTGTGCCTGACGGACGAACGATAAGCTTGTTGCCGTCTGTAAGTGTGTAGGCAAGCACATTGGATTTTGGAAGAGTGATTGCGGCAACATTTCCGCTTTCAATATTTGTTGATGTTGAAAGCTTGTAGTCGTCAATTACCGTAACCTTGCAGCCTGCAAAATCGGTAGGTGCGTTCTCCCTTAATCCTTCCATGATTTGAGCCATCTTTTCCATGCCGGCAGCACCCTCAAAGGTGTAGCTTGATACAGTGTTTAAGTAGTAACCGAATTCATCATAAAGGTCGTTCATAACATCAATAAGGCTCTTGCCTTGTAATTTGTAGTAAGCAGCCATTTCGCAAATGAGCATTGATGCAACAACAGCGTCCTTATCTCTTGCGTGAGTACCTGCAAGGTAGCCGTATGACTCCTCAAATCCCATAACAAAGCTGTCAGCCTTGCCCTCGTCCTCAAGCTGAGTGATAAGCTCACCTATATACTTAAAGCCTGTGAGAAGATTTTTAAATGTGCAGTTGTACTTTTTAGCAATAACCTCTGCAAGATCTGTTGATACAAAGGATTTAACAGCGATTGAGCTTTCGGACAAGGTGCCCTGCTCCTTCTTTTGAGAAAGAAGGTAGTTGAGAAGCATAGCGCCAACCTCGTTACCGCTCATAAGCTTGTATTCGCCGTCAGCGTCGCGAACTGCAATACCTACCCTGTCACAGTCGGGATCGGTAGCAAGAAGAATATCGGGCTTAACATCCTGTGCAAGCTTAAGCGCACATTCAAATGCCTGCTTGATTTCGGGATTGGGGAACGGGCAGGTTGGGAAATTTCCGTCGGGAAGCTCCTGCTCCGGAACAACCGTAATGCTTTTAACACCGATTCTGTTAAGAATTTTCCTGACAGGCTTGTTTCCCGTACCGTTGAGAGGAGTGTAGATTACATTGAGGTCGGATTTTTCGCAAACGCCCATGTTTACGCACTGCTTGATAACCTCGTCAAGAAAAGCGTCAATAACCTCGTCGCCCATGTATTCGATAAGTCCCTTTTCGACAGCCTCATCAAAATCCATAGTCTTGATGCCTGTGAAATAATCAACCTTTTGGATGTAGCCGTATGTTTCCTCTGCCTCCTCATCCGTCATTTGATAGCCGTTTTGATTGTAGCATTTATAGCCGTTATACTTTGCCGGATTATGTGAAGCGGTGAGAATAATACCGCTTGA
>CAMGDK010000047.1 GCA_946042285.1 uncultured Clostridia bacterium
CAGTCATCTTACCGCTCTTGCCGTACACACCGCCGGTTGAAGCAACAGCACCGTTAGAAACATCTGTTGAATAAGTGTTGTAATTAAATGTGTTAATGTTGATACCTGCAAAGGTATATGTTGCAGTTGTCTGCTCACTTACAATATCCTCAAATCTTGAGTATGCAGTTACTGTTACGGTATCACCGACAGAAGCTGCTTTAACATCAAACGGATTGAATGCTCCGCTGTAAAGCGTTGCGTTACCGCCGTTGATTGAGTAGTAAACATCTGCACCGCCGTTGTTATCCTTGATTGTGATTAAATCATCACTGTGAAGATAATCACCGTCGTTTGAGGTAATTGTAGGCTCGTAAAGTGATGTCACAACCGAAAGTGATGAGCCTGTAACAGCAATATTGTTTACAGACGCGTCACCGCTGAGCTGATTTACAATTGTATTGATTCCGTTGATTGCAACATCTGCGCTTGCAACCGCTCTGATATAAACGGTTTTTTGATTGTCACATTCTGCCGGAAGAGCTACATTGTTAAATGCCTGCTCCATCGTCTTGTTGGCTGCGATTGAATATGCTGAATTTTCAACATCGGTATAAGTCACACCGTCAAGGCTGTACTGAAGCTTCCACATCTTCGGTCCCTTCTTTGTACCGCCGAGCCTTGCACTGAACTTAATGCCCTCATAGCCTGCAGTTGATACAACTGTCTCAAAGTACGGGAACTGCCCCCATGCGAGAAGGTCTGTCTTAGATGTACCCATTACAGGTGACTGATTGGGAGTAACGGTGCCGTTCTCGTTTGCATAAAGGTCTGCCGTGCCCGACCACTTAATCTTTGCGTGATCGGTTGCATTAACGCTTGCATAAAGATTTGAGCTTGCCTGATTTTCACCGCCTGTTGCGGTATAATAGAATGTATCGCCTGTCGGATCTGCCGTTACAAGTGCAGATGGATTAGCTGTGTAATCATAATTCCATTCGGCAATCGTTCTTGTATAGCCGGTCGGTCTTTCACCGTCAAGAACCGTACAAGCATTTGATGTCTTGCTTGATGTAAGATTTGCACCGTCACCGGTTACAACAACTGTGATGGCTGCGCCGATGTCATCCTGCGTTGTGATATATGTTGTGTCGGTAGCACCGCTGATAGCCGTGCCATCCTTGTACCACTGGCATGTATATGAGCTGTTGAGTGGCTTACCGTCACTGTTAAGAACTGTCACTGCAAGCTCCGTATTCTTGTAAGCAGCTTCTTCAATCTCAACTGTTGTTGTTGACATGTCAGCAGGTGTGATAGTAAAGCTCTGTGCCTTTGTGCCGTTGAATGTACCGAAGCCTGCAACATTTACGGTAGCAGTGCCTGCGTTAACATTGTTGCTGTATGATACGGTGTAATCCATACCCTTTTCAAGAGCAGTACCACTGTATGTTACTGTTGGTTCGGGAGTGATTTCGTATCCTGTATATGTTTGACTCGGAATTGAATCAATTGTTGCATTTGATATGCCTGTCTTTGTGATTTGCGAATCAATCCATGTCTGTCGCTCAGCAAGCCATGTATTCATTCCGCTGATTGTTGAAGCAGCATCATATACGCCGTTGTTAACATCGTGTCTAACGGCATCCATCATACCGCTCTTTGCAACGGTTGTTACATACTCACTTACAGACTTAAGCTTACCTGTCTTGTCAACAGTCTTGCCTGTAAGAACATCTACTGCCGGAGAAATGTATTTGTACCAATACTTTTCGGCACCTGTCCAGAAATCACTGCAGTTTGTTGCGAGTGCACCGTAGAAGTTAAGAGGTGCCTCAGAATCCTTTGAATATGTTGTTGTACTGTCACCGGTTGTAAAACGATAAATTCTTGCGTTTTTCGTGTACCAACCGTCTGATGATGTCCAGCTGTAACCCCAACGGCTGCCTGTCTTGTTGTAGCCAAGTGAGTTATCCATATCCCACATAGGACCTGCGTAAATCTTGCCATTTACTGCATCGGTATCCTTATAGAAATATGTTGAGGATGTCGATGAGTCCATGTTCTTGAAGAATTCCTGTGTCCAGTAATATTTGATTGCCGAATCCGCATCAAGAAGGTCGCTCCATTTTTTATTTTGATACTGTGATGCAGGAGCCGGATTTGTTGTGCTTGTGGTTTTACCATTAATGAGTGAACCATTGCTTGGGGTTGATGTTACAACCTTAGCGCTCGGAACAACACCTTTGTTATAAACCGAGCCGCCTAATGCATAGAGAAGATCGTAGCTGTAATCAACCATTTCCTTTGATGCGTAGTCTGTACTCTTGATAACCCAGCACTGTCTGTTATATGCACAGAAGCCGACATTTTCGTCCTTCCACCTCTGGCTGATTTCAAGCTCGTACAGATAACCGCCCGTGTAATCCGTAGGGCTTGTAAGAGATGAAGAATACTTCCTGTTGCCGAGTGTATTACCGAATGTGTTGGTAAGTCCCGTAGCCTGTGTTCCGCTTGATGTATATGATCCGACAGATGTACCGGTCAAATCTGCAGGAACAATAACACCTGTTTCTGCATCGGTTGTACCGTTTGCTATTTCAAGATTTTCATAGGCATCTGTAATAGCAATTCTGTTTGACTTAATCTCAACCTTTTCCGCAAGCTGATATGAGCCAAGATACTGCTGATTTACATAAAGGTCAACCGGCTTACAGTGCGGCTGATATTTAACACCGATGTAATCGGCAAAATCATAGGTCATCTGATTTCTGACGAACGACTCATCATTACCGGAGCCGGAGCCTGCAAGCAAGCACCATTTCTTCGACTGTCCCATGCCGAGAAGGGATTTTGAAACGGCAAGCTTGACATTGTACGGATTCTTTGTACCCGCTTTGTCCCATGTGCCGTTACCGCGACCACTCATGCTTTCCATGATGCCGTAGTAATCAACATCACCGTCAGGCTGTACAACCATAATTGAGCCAGCCTCAAATGTGGTGTGCTCGGAACTGTTGATTGTGGAAAGAGAGCCTGAATTGGTATCAATATATACGGTTCCGACCTCTCCGCTCTTCATTACTGTTACCGAATAGCTTGTGCCGTCGAGTACAAGAGATACTTCCCTTGAAACTCCGCCCTCGTTGAGATCTGCAAAGGTGTTTGTAGGCACACCGCTTGTAATCTCAGCACCGTCGATTGTTGCAGTGCCGTCAAACCAAAGCTTGAGTGCAGAGCAGTCGGCAGTTGACGGCAAAAACCAATAATATTCCGTTGAGCTTGTGCTTCTCTTAAACGGTGCAATACCGCCAAGCACAGAAAGCTTGTTGCCGCCCTTAAAATCCGTAACGTCCTGCTGAGTAAGCACATTTTGAGCGTCTGCCCAAATGCTTATGTACGATTTTTCGAGTGTCTGCGGGGATTCGGCAGCAGACACAGTAAACGGTGCTACTGCAAGCGTTGTGATAATAAGCACAACAGCAGTTATCAAAGCAACTGCCTTTTTACTCAATTTTTTCATATTTTACCTCCTGTCAGACGGTTGTAACCTTGCAGTCGCCGAAGTTACCTGCAAATACAACCTCACCCGGATAATCCTTTTTGTTGTGGCCGTTAACAGTATATTTTTTTGATGTGTCAATGCTTGATGAAGAATATAAAAACTTAATGCAGCTGTTTGATGAAGAAGCAAAAACAGAATTGTCTGCATAAATATTGAATACAAGGGCAAGCTTTGCATTTTCAGTGCCGGGTGCAGCAGAACGCAAATAAATACAAGGCTGTTTTGAAAGAGATTGCAAGTCGCTTCTCTTCTTCGGCGTGGTCATGTTTTTACCCTCACCTGCAACTGTTCCGCCGTCGATTTTGAATGTGTGGTCTGCTTTTGTAATGCCGTCCTTTGCCTCAATCGTTTTATCGCCGGCATTTATACTCTCCTGATTATTAACTCGTCTTACCTTGAATGCTGATTTGTTAAGTGCAATCGCAGTAAGCTTACCGCCTGTTACATTGATTGCATCGTCGGCATCAATTCCGTCCGATGCGGTAGAGTGAATATTTGTTACTCCGCCCAAGGAAATAAACTCCTCGCATCTCACACCGTCGCCGTTTGAATGAATTGTAAGATTACCGCTTTCAACAATAACCTTTGAAAACGAGAATATTCCTCTTGCTGAAGAAAGTGCGGATGCAGAGCCGTATCCCGGAGTGGTAAGAAGTGCATTAACATTCTTAAATGTTACACTCTTTGTTGAACAAATTGTGTTATTTCTGTTTGTTGTGGCAGTTATTTCAACTGCTCCGTTACCCTTGATTGTAAGCTTTGACTCGTTATATATTACACCTGACATGCTGTTTGCACCTGTTTTAAATGTGCTTTTAGTGCCTGTTGGAAATGAAAGGTCAACATTTGGCGCCTTTTGAATTTTGGCAACCTCCTTCATTTGGTCTTGAAGAGCGTTGTCGCCGTCTGTACCGGTTGAGCTTGTTACAGACAAATCAGCCTCAATAAAGCTCCTCTCCGCTGTAATATTTGTGTCAAGGATTTTGATTGCGTTAGCCTTTTTAGTAGAGATATTTACATTTTCAAATCTAATATCGGCTTGCTCCGTATTTGCAAGCTTGATAACTATTTGACCGTGCCAATCATCAACCGATGATGTGATAACATAGCTACCGCCCTTTTCGATATAAACTGCACCGTCTGTTTCAAGACCGCTCGGTGCGTTAATCGACACATTTTGACTGTCGCATGTTGCACTGCCGTTTTTGCCGAGCGTGATTTTAATATCGGTTTCCTGCTTTGTTGTTGATACAGTAGTTGTTGTCTTTGAAGCAGTCGTTGTTACCTTTTTAACGTTAGCCTTTTTTGTGGTTTTTGCAGTTGTTTTTTTGGCAGTTGTTTTTTTGGCAGTCGATTTCTTTGTGGTGCTTTTGATTGACCTTGTTGTCGCAGCCCTTGTCGTGGAGGTCGGCTTTGTTGTGGAGGTCGGCTTTGTCGTAGTAGTCACTGCAGTTGTAGATTGCTCTGTTGACTCAGTGGTGTCCTCGGTTGAGTCCTCAATCTTCTGTGTAGTTGACGGCTCGGTTGACTGAGATTGCGTTACCTCTTCCGTCGAAGCAGCTTTGGTGCTTGCATCAACCGGCTCGGTATTGTTTTGCGCACAGCCGACAAGCGTCGAGCAAATCATTGATGCGGCTATAATGACTGTCAATGCTCTTTTTATATTCATAATATCGTCCTCGCTTTTTAGAATGGTGCAATTTATTTCACGCCGATGTCAACGGTTCTTAAAAGCACCATAAGGGAATGCGATGCATTCCCTTAAATAATGTTATTACTGGAAGTGGAAGCTCTTATTTACGCTTTCCGGAGTTGAAAGCATAATCTTGAGATTACCGTTCATTGCTCTGACATCATCCATCATTTCTCTAATCTGATTTGTATCCTTCATAACAATGTCAAACGAAATCTCAAACAGAGCGCCGAAATCCACACTCTTTACTCTTGACATTTTGAATGAGTGACAATACTTTTTGAGGCACTCATCAAATGCACCTACATAGTTAAGCGTTTCGGGAACAGTTATCTTAAGAACATAGCTGTCGCCCTTTTTTCTTGCAAAATTGGTAAAATGAAGAACAAGTATAATCACACAAAGAATAGCTGTTGCAAATGCTGCATAAATCCAATAGCCAAGTCCGCAAGTAAGTCCCATCGTTACGCTCATAAATACAAAGGCAATATCCTTCGGATCGCCGGGCGCACTCCTGAAACGAACAAGTGCAAATGCACCTGCAAGGCTGAATGCCGTTGCAACATTATTGCCGATTACAAGAATTACCATTCCTACGATTGGAGCAAGAAGGATAAGAGCCACGCAAAACGCCTGACTGTAACCCTCCTTCTTGTGTGTAAGCAAATAAACAAGACTGATAACAAATCCGATTATTGTTGCTGCCAAAAGTGTTTCAAGAACACCCTGCCATGTGAGAGTAGCGCTCTCACCCGATGTTAAGCTGTATAAAAAGTCTGCCACGATTATATCTCCTTTTCTCTAATTATTAAAACTGCAAAAAGTAGTCAAAATCAACTCTTTCGCCGTCTTTATTTGTCATGTTGTATTCAAGCTTATGCTCTTGGGCATCACGCTTATACTTAACGCCGTATTTTGAAAAGCCTCTGCTGAAAAGCCCGTGCTCGCTGAGAAGACGGGTAAGCCACAGCGGCATGGCACCGAGAATTTTAATTTCCATTATGTACTCACCGTCGGGGAGAAGCGGCTCGTCAATATCGCTTGGCCCGAATTGAAAGTTTGAGCGCCTTGTCATAACATTTCTGTCAAATGTCATTCTGAAATTTTTATCCTCTTTGCCGAAAAGAGCTAACCTGTCATACTGAACATATAATGCCGGATGAACACGGTTCATCTTTAAATAATATTGCAGCTCCTTTGCAACCTGTGCAGAAAGATAATCCTTCGTTTTGGGCAAAATACCCTCGTTAACAAAGGGCTCAATTTCCTTGATTTTAAGCTTAATTCTGCGCTTATTTCCCTGCCCCTCGCTCTTTTTCTTTATTTCCATAAAGATTTTATCCTCGGGGTCCTTGCGGTCGTAATAAGAGCGAATTCTCATCTTTTCCTTATAAACAGGCTTCGAGGAGTTTTGCCTGATAACATCATGGTTGTCTGTATCGTAATAAATACTGTATATTCTGTACTCGTTACCGCCTATGCAAAATGGATCGAGCTCCATGTATTCAAGCAATGTCGGCATGATTTCATCAAGCTTTTCCTTGGATATGAGGTATTTTCTCTCGTATCGCTTAAAGGTTGAGATAGCCAAATCCACACCCCCCAATCCTGTTACGGCTAAAACAACAATTTATAAACATGTATTTTTTCCCATAGTACAGCTTTATTATAAGATAAATTTTTTTATTAGTCAACTATTAGTCAACATTTTTTCTTCTTCTAATGAACACTAACCGTAAATCGTAAAATAAGCAACTCAAGTCCATTTAATAGACAAACAGAGCAAAAGGGGTTGCAAATTTAAGAGAAAAATGTTATTATAGTCCAGACAGTTAATTATTGAACACATTGTCTTAAAAGGAGAACCAATGGCTAAAAAAGACGGAACAGCAGACCTTAGGGTAAAGCGAACACAAAAAGCAATCAAGCATGCTCTTCTTGCACTTATTGAAGAAAACGGGTTTGAGCATATAACGGTTAAGGACATTACCGACAAGGCAGAAATAAGCCGTAACACCTTTTATCTTCATTATGAGGACAAGTATGACCTTACAAACAAAATGTGCGATGAACTTGTGAGAAAGCTCTTCTTCAATGTGGGCAAGCAGCTCAGGCGTGAGCAAAAGCTTACATTAGATACTCAAAGTGCTGCAAGAATCATGCAAATAGCTATCGAAATAATAAACTCCGACAAGGACGAGTATCGCATTTTATTCTCCTGCTCCGGCTCGGATATTCTTGAGGGAAAGCTTTCTCAAACAATCAGGAAGGCACTCGGACTCATTAAGGACGAAACCGAGGGCATACATGACTACTCCGTTGAATACATAGTTGCAGGTATTATCGGCATTATGAAATATCAGGTCACAAATAACCCGACAAATGTAAATGCGGAATGTGAATATTTTGCAGCAGTTCATTTAAGCAAAATTATTGAAACAATTAAGGAACATAAAAAAAGAACAAGACAACAAAAAATATAATAAGTAGGTGAGCTATTGGCTAAAAATAAAAAAAGAAGCTCAAAAAACTTAAAGGTAACCACAAGAATTGTAATCACGGCAGTGCTGGCTATAATTATCCCGTTGATAATAATAGCCAGCTTTTCTACCGTTTTAGTTTCGATGGTGGGATCCTTCTTTAACATATCGACTGTTACAACTAACTCTTACAGCACGGTAAACCAAATTCAATGGTCGCAGGCACTCTCAACAATTACCGGAGAATTAACAAGCGACAAAAATGACGCACAAAAGCTTGATGAATTAAATGAATTAGTTGAACAGCTTGAGAGCATCAATTCACTGATTTATATAGAAAAAAACTCAAAGCTGTTTTATTCAACCGACAACAGTGTTACCGTGCTTGACAGCGCAAACAGTGTTGTTGCAATCGACAAGGACAGGAATGTTAACTACTTCGGTCAAAACGGTCTTGTTATCGTTAACCATGCAAATTCCGAAAACGATTCTTATCTTGTTGTAATCGTCAATCCCGATTACACGGTTAACGATGCTTCACAAAAAATCACACCAAAGGAATTTACAAATCTCCTTCTTAGCAGAACTGGTATAGTTGTGCTTGTTATTGTTTTGCTGTTTGTAATATCTATCGTTGTTATTTCGTTTATAACATCTCAAACAATTTTAATACCTATTAAAAAAATTGCCGACGGTGCCGACGAAATTGCAAGAGGTAATCTCGATTACGAAATCAGCTACAATTCAACGAACGAATTAGGGCAAACGGTTGAAAGCTTTAACACAATGCGTAAAAAGCTTAAGGGTTCAATAGAAAGGCAAAATCAGGCAGAGGAGCAAAGAAAGGAGCTTATAGCAGGAATTGCGCATGATGTCAGGACTCCGCTTACCTCTGCAAAGGGCTATGCTGAGGGCTTGCGCGACGGAATTGCGAACACTCCCGAAAAGCAAAAGCGATATATCGACACAATTTTGTCGTCAATAAATGACACGGAAAAAATCCTTAACGACCTGCTTACAATATCAAGGCTTGAGCTGAAAAGCTATAAGCTTAACAAGGTCGATGTCAGCATGAAGGCTTTTTTTGATGACGGTATTGAGGAGATAAAGGGCAAATTAAATTATTTTGGATTTGATTTTGAATTCAGCTGTAATTGCAGTGACAACGCTGTTGTCAGCCTTGATACAGATGCCGTCGAAAGAGTAATAAGCAATATTATCGGCAACTCGTTAAAGTATGCGCGCGATGATGTAAAGGGCAGGATAAGGCTCAACATTACGGAATATGAAAAAAGCATTATAGTTGAAATCAGTGACAACGGAATAGGCGTTGACAAAAAAAGCCTTCCTAAAATATTTGACGCTATGTACAGGGCTGACCCTGCAAGAACAAAAACGAGCGAGGGCTCAGGTCTTGGACTTTCAATTTGCAAGCAGATTGTTGAGCTTCACAACGGCTTGATTTGGGCAAGAAGCGATGCAGGAGAAGGACTTACAATATTTATTTCACTTCCTAAAAAGGAGATAACAGAATGAGCAGGATATTGATTGTTGAAGATGACGAAAACATATTACAGCTTGAGCAGGATTATCTTGAGGCTAACGGATTTGATACGGATGCAACAACCAACGGAAGAGACGGTATGGAAATGGCTATCAACGGTAACTATGATTTGATACTGCTTGATGTTATGCTTCCCGGTGCAAACGGATTCGATATTTGCCAAACAATTAGAAAAAATAAAAATATACCTATAATTTTTGTATCTGCAAAGCGTGAGGAGTCAGACAAAATCAACGGACTCGGCTTTGGTGCGGACGACTACATAGTCAAGCCGTTTTCTCCGGGCGAGCTTGTTGCAAGAGTAAAGGCACATATAAATAGATATAACAGCCTTGTGGACTCCGACAAAAAAGAAACCAATATAATAAGTATCGACAATCTTAAGCTTAACAAGGACAATGGTCTTGCCTACTTAAATGATACTGAAATAACCTTGACCAAAAAGGAATTTGATGTACTTTTCATTCTTGCTTCGCACCCAAACAATGTGTTTTCAAAAAATGAGCTTTTCGAGCAGGTGTGGGGATACGATTCACTTGGCGATACATCTACACTCACGGTGCATATTAACAGACTTAGAGAAAAGCTTAAGGATGCAGGATCAAAAGACGAGTATATTCGCACAGTATGGGGCAGAGGATATAAATTCAAATAAAAGGCTTAAAGCTGAGTTGGAAATTCCGACTCAGCTTTATTTTTTTACATTATTGCCGCTACCGTGTCAACAAAGTCTGCAACCTTGCCGACAGTTTTTTTCATTGATTTCTTCGCTGATGTCATGCTGTTTGACTTATTTGAGCTCATAAATGCCGCTGCCGAGCAAACAGCAAGTGCTGTACCCATCATTTTCATAACGCTTTTTGAATTAGCTTTCACAAAAATCACCTCCTGCACAGATGTGCAATATTATTATTTGCAAGGCTCAATTTTTTAGCTGTAAGAAATAATGTTATTTTGTAATATTGTTACCATACTGTCTCTTATACACATCTCCGAGCCCACGAGACAAGAGGCAAT
>CAMGDK010000048.1 GCA_946042285.1 uncultured Clostridia bacterium
CCGACTGTTCAACCAACAACTCAGCCGACTGTTCAACCAACAACTCAGCCGACTGCTCAACCAACAACTCAGCCGACTGCTCAACCAACAACTCAGCCGACTGCTCAGCCAACTGCTCAACCAACAACTCAGCCAACTACCGTAGATGCAGCCCCGGTTGAGACTACAACAAAGAAGACTGAAAAGCCAAAGGGAGCAAAGAAGGTTGACGGCGATTGGGTTGCACCAAAGCAAAAGAAGGCTTCCGTTAAGAGTATTAAAAAGGGTAAGAAGTCATTTGTTGCAAATTGGAAAAAGGTTAGCGGCGTTGACGGTTACGAGATTGAGTATTCAACAAATAAGAAATTCAAGAAGAATACAAAATCTGTAATCGTAAAGAAGAACAAAACAACAAAGACTACTATTAAGAAACTTAAGTCAGGAAAGAAATACTATGTTCGTATTCGTACATACAAGAACACAAAGGTTAACGGCAAGACAGTAAAGGTATTCTCAAAGTGGTCAGCAGTTAAGACTGTTAAAACAAAATAATTAAAAAGCAGTTGTGATTTTTCACAACTGCTTTTTTGTTATTATAGTTAACAAATTCTCGGCAAGCCTTCGCCGTATAGGACGGTAACACTCCTCCTACCGCCAAGCTCGGTTATAAGCGTAACGCCGCTGCCTTTTACAACTCTGCCTATGATTGCGGCATTTTCGCCGTATTTACAGCTACGCATTATATTAACTGCTTTTTCTGCCTGTTCCATAGGCATTATTGCTGCAAGCTTACCCTCGTTACCCAAATGCATTATATCGAGGCCTAAAACCCTTGCAAATGCTTTTACCTCACTGTCAACGGGGATTTTTGCTTCATCAATTTCAATGCCCACTCTTGAGGCGCCTGCAAGCTCATTCAATACAGTGCCGAGTCCGCCTCTTGTAATATCACGCATGCAGTGAATTTCGATGCCGTCACGAAGCATTTTTCTAACCATTTCACCGAGCGGAGCATTGTCTGATTTTATATTATTTTCAATTCCCATTCTTGCAGAAAGGATTGTTGCGTGGTGATCGCCGAGGTTTCCGCTTACAACTATTGCATCGCCGTCGCGTAAATTAGTTGATACTATGTCAGTGCTTTCTCCTATAAAGCCAACACCTGTTGTGTTTATAAATACTCCGCCGTTGCCTTCAACAACCTTTGTGTCTCCGCAAATAACGGTAACACCTGCCTCTCTTGCGGTTTTGGCCATTGATTCAACAATTTGCTCAAGCATTTTACTGTCTGCGCCCTCCTCAATAATAAACGCAGATGTTATGTATTTAGGAGCTGCACCGCGCATAAGAAGGTCGTTAACTGTACCGCAAACAGACAGTCTGCCAATGTCACCGCCGTTGAATACTAAAGGAGTAACAACAAATGAGTCGGTGGTAACGGCAATTCTTGAGCTGCCGCCAACGACTGCGCTGTCCTCCATCATATTAAGAATAGGATTTGAAAAATGCTTTGCAAATATTTTTTCAATAAGCTCGGATGTCGATTTGCCGCCGCTTCCGTGAGCAAGTGTAATTTTCATAATCATTTACCTTCTGTCATTTATGAAATAATGAAAGCAAGAGCCTTCATTTGAAACCATGCATGCACCTTGTGGATTTTCAGGAGTGCAAACCTTTTTAAAAAGAGGACACTCGTTCGGTGATTTTGAGCCTGTTATTACATCACCGCAGCTGCATGCCTTGTTGATGAATGAGTCCTCGCAAAGATTGTAGCTTCCGGCATCGTACATGCTGTATTCCCTGCGCAAAGCCATGCCTGAGCCTTTAATACAGCCCATGCCTCGCCAATAAGCATCGCACGGCTCAAAGTATTTATTTATGATCTCCTGAGCCTTTGTGTTGCCCTTGCCGGTTACGGCAGATTTGTAAAGGTTTTTTACCTCGCCCTTACCCTTTAGCTTAACAAGTGCGTAAATAGTTGCCAAAAGCTCCTTACCGTCAAAGCCGCTTACAACAAACGGAAGCTGATATTTTTCAGCGATAGGCTTGTAAGCGTTTGCACCTGTTATTACGGATACATTACCCGGTGCAATAAATCCATCGATTTTGTTGTTGCCGTTACAAAGTGATTCGATTGCAGACGGCATAGTTTTGAGCGCCGTTAAAAGCTTTATATTTTTAATGTCATTTTCTATTATTTTATCAATAAGAAGAGCGTAAATCGGAGTAGTAGTTTCAAATCCGACAGCGGCAAACACAAAATTCGTTTTTTCGTCGTTTTTTGCAAGCTCAATTATTTCAAACGGCGAATAAACCATGTGAATTCTTCCGCCGAGGGATTTAATATCCTTAAGTGCATGCTCGCTTCCCGGCACCCTAATCATATCGCCAAACGTTACTACACAAGTGTTAGGTGTAAGTGCAAGATCGCAAAGCCTGTCAATATAGCTTGCAATTGTAACGCATACAGGGCATCCCGGTCCGCTGATCAGCTTAATTTTCGGACTTAGCATAGACGGTATTCCGTTTTCGCTGATAGCTGCAGTATGAGTGCCGCAAACCTCCATAAAGGCTAAAGGCTCGCCGTCATACCGCGCTAAAAATTCAATAACCTCTTTTAACTCCATTACTCAAGCTCTCCAAGCTCTTTAAATAATTCATTCATATATCTTGCTTCATCCTCAGGCAACACCTGAATGATCAGCCCTGCATGCACAAGGACATAATCACCGATTTTCACATCAACAATACCCTTGTCGGCATTGATTTTGTTACCGTCGTAATCAACGGTGCATGTGTTGTTAACAATATCCGTAACCCTACCGGGAGCCGCAACGCACATATTTATACCTCCATACTCTCAATAAAAGCCTGACCGAGTGCAATGCCGCCGTCCCCGCACGGTACAAGCTCGTTAATGTAAACCTCAAAGCCTTGCTCCGTCAGCATGCAGATAGCAGCTTCGGTCAATAGCTTGTTGTTGAATACACCGCCTGAAAGAGCGATTTTATTCACATCAAAATTTTCTCTATATTCATTAGCAGCTTTGCAAATTAGCCTTGCAATCATAATATGAAATCCAAGTGCAATGTTTTCTTTAGGCGCATTTGCTGCTTTTATTTGATTAAGAATATCCGTTGGATTCCAAGTCGGAGTTAGGCAGAATTCACTTTTTGCAGTGCTTGCAACAGCTTCAAGCGCGCAAGCACATTCACCCTCGTATGTATTGTAGTGCTTGATATCAAGCAGTGCAGATACCGCATCAAAAAGCCTACCCATACTGCTTGACAAAACAGTGTTGATGTTGCTCGAGATTGCTTTGTCAATTAACTCATTTCCGCCTAAATAGCAGGCAAGCGCAAGATCGGCATTTTTGGAAACCTCATCTGATGCAAGCATTTTTACATATTCAAGATGCTCTTTGCGTTCAAATTTTCTGCCGTTGTAAAATATAACCTCGCTGCCCCATACAGCACCGTCATCACCGTAGCCTGTGCCGTCGAACGCAAACCCAAGCACGCATCCTTTAAGTCTATGCTCGGCGATTACAGAGGCAACATGAGCCTTGTGATGCTGAACTGCTTTATCGCTTTCGAATAAATTTGATGAAAAATAGGCAGGATGTTTGTCTGCTACCACCTTATCAATGCTAAAGCCGTGCAGTCCTTTAAATCTGTTAATGTTATTCTTAAACGCATTTTGTACATCAACATTTTCAAGGTCGCCGAAATGCTGACTCAAAAATACATATTTATCTCTATGAAAAGCAAATGCCGATTTCAAATCTCCGCCAAGGCAGAGAGTATCGCACATTGCATTATTGTCAATTTCAATGGCAAGCGGTACATATCCTCTTGATCGTCTTATAAACTGAGTCCTATTGGCAGTAACCTTAACAATGCTGTCGTCAAGAGGAGTCAGTATTTCTCTGTTATGCGACAAAACAGTAACGCCGAATTTATTTATACCGTCGTCGTCAATGATTATCGGCTCACCGCTTACATTCGCACTTGTCATAACAAGCGGCGAAATGCTGTCGAGTAACATTATTTGTATTGGATTGCATGGTAAAAAAGCGCCGATATACTTACTGTCACCACAGACAGAAAAGTCAAAATCCTTTTTCTTTTCAAGTAAAACGATAGGTCGTGCAGGGGAGAGAAGAAGCTCTCTTTCCTTTTCATTAACAAAGCAGTATTCTTCAATTTCATCAACGGATGAAAACATAACTGCAAAGGGCTTTGAATCCCTGCCCTTGATTTTTCTGATTGCTTTAACACTGTCGGGCGAATTAACATCACATGCAAGGTGGTATCCACCAATGTCCTTAATCGCAAGGATTTCACCGTTTAATAGTGTGTCGATTGCCTCCTTGATTGTAATGCTTGTAGTAGGTCCGCAGTGATTGCATGCGATAGTTTGTGCATGGCATCTTCTGTCGCTTGCAGTTGTATATTCTCTCTTGCACGACTCGCATAGCTCAAAATCTGCCATAGTAATGTTTTCTCTGTCGTATGGAAGAGTGTTAATAATTGTATATCTCGGTCCGCAGTTTACACAGCTTATAAAGGGATGATTGTGCCTTATGTTGTTTTTATCGTGTAATTCTGCCTCACATTCCCTGCAGGTTGCAAGGTCGGGAGTGATAAACGGAGTTTTATTATCCTTTGATGAATGAACAATTTTAAAATCATCAAAGCCAATGTCTTCAAGCTCTTCACACTGATAGTCTTTAATTTCAAAAATTGAAACAAGACGTTGGACAAATTCATCCAACGCCTGTTCGTTTGCGCATATAATCAACTCGGCATTACCACCGGAATTTTTAACCTGTCCCTTGATGCCGAGCTCAAGTGCAAGGCGCAAGGCACAAGGACGAAACCCTATGCCCTGAACTATTCCGCTGAATGTCAGTCTGCGAGTCATTGATTATTCCTTCTTAAATGTAACGGATCCCTTTTCACCGTCATCGTCGGCAGTGTCAAGAGCCTTAAACTTAATGCAGGCGTCGATGCAGGCACCGCATTGTACACACTTATCTCTGTCGATTGTCCAAGTCTTTTCGCCTGTTCTGTCAACAGTGATACATTCCTGTGGGCACTTTCTTGCACAAAGTCCGCAAAGGATGCACTTTGACATATCGTTTACAATCTTGCCGGCAGGCTTTTCGGGGATAGGCTGACTGTAGCTGTCAACCTTCTTTTCAGCGCCGGGCTCGGTGTAGCCGGGTACAATCTTAAGACATTTTTTAGGGCAAGCCTCAGCACAGCTACCGCATTGGATACATCCCATTCTCTCAATAGTCCATGTCTTTGTGTTTCTGTCAATGGTAATAGCGTTTGACATGCACTTTCTTGAGCATAAGCCGCACATAATACAGTTGTCTATATCAATTTCAATATGACCTCTGCTTCTTTCAGGAAATTCCTTTGGCTGAAACGGATAAGCTGAGGTTGCAGGCTTTGAAAAAAGATTCTTAACTGCCTGTTTTGTAAAATCCATAATTCCCATATCCGCAAACCTCCTTATCTTTCAGTACAGCTTATACATGGGTCGATAGTCAAAATCTGAAGCGGAACATCAGCAAGCTCCGAGCCCGGAAGAATATGTATAAGTGATTGAATGTTTGTGAATGTAGGGGTACGAATTCTAAATCGCTCAAGGAACTTTGTTCCGTTAGCCTTGGAATAGAATATAGCCTCACCTCGAGGTTGTTCAACTCTAACGAAAGCCTCACCGTTAGGATTACCCTTAACAGTGCTTGCGATAGGTCCGTCAACTATCTTGTCGGCAATCTGTTTAATAATTGAGATAGATTGGAAAAGCTCACCGATTCTAACACAGCAACGGGCATAGCCATCGCAATCGTTTGATGTAATAATATCAAAATCAATTTTATCATAAGCCTCGTATCCGGTTTTTCTCATATCAATTTCAATTCCCGATGCTCTTGCCATCGGTCCGACAGTACCAAGCCTGAGAGCATCCTCCTTTGTGAGAATACCAACACCCTTAAGCCTTGATAATACTGTGTAATCGGTAAGAAACACCTTAGTAATGTCCTTAAGCTGTGCTTCCATCGAATTGAATATATCAACAAAGCTTTTAATCATTGAGGAATCCATGTCCTTAAGAACGCCGCCGATTTTGTTAACAGAGAAGATAACACGACCGCCGGTTGAAGCCTCAAACATATCAAGAACCTTTTCTCTCATTCTCCAGCACTGCATAAAGAGTGCATCAAAGCCGAATGCGTCGGCAAGTAAACCGAGCCAAAGGAGGTGAGAGTGAATACGGCTCATTTCACCCCAGAAGGTACGAAGGTACTGTGCTCTTTCGGGAACCTCTGCGTCCATGATGCTTTCAATTGTTTCGCAGTAAGCCATACCGTGCTTGAATGAGCAAATACCGCAAATACGCTCAACAACATATTGATAGTCGTTAAAATCTCTTTTTTCTGCAAGACCTTCAAGACCTCTGTGAACAAATCCGATTGAAGGGATTGCTTCAACAACCTTTTCATCCTCAAGAACTAAGTCGAGGTGAATAGGCTCCGGAAGAACCGGATGCTGAGGACCGAATGGTACTACTGATCTTTGTCCCATTATTCAGCTACCTCCTCATCGTTTTTTATGATTTTAACAGTTTGCTTTGCTTCCTTTTTGAAAGGAGTTTCCTGTGCAATTCTGTAAAATTTATTGTCGTAATCAACATTTATTGACTTTACCTTTACACCGTAAAGCTCCTTCATTTCGTTTTCATAGAGCATTGCCGACGGGAAAAAGTCGGAAATCGTTGTAATCTCAACATCGTGCGGGACAATAATCTTGTAGTTTTCAAAATCATAGTTGTTTGATACCGAATAGATTACCTCGTTGTATCCTTCAAAAGCAGTAGCACAGATTTGAGTCAGTCTGTATCCTGCTCTTTGCTTTTCAAGCATTGTTTTGTAGAGGGTAGGGATGTCAACCTCAATAATATCGTATTTAAGTCTCATTATTTACCCTCCTTAAGCTTTTCGCTTTTCTCTTTAAGTAATGCAAGTGATTTAACAACACCGTCGATAATAGCTTCCGGTCTTGCCGCACATCCGGGTACATAGATGTCAACTGGGATAACCTTGTCAACACCGCCGATGATGTTGTAGCAGTCCTTAAACACACCGCCGTTGCATGCACAAATACCGATTGCACATACGACCTTTGGCTCTGTCATTTGCTCGTAAATCTGCTGAACAACAGGTCTGTTTTGCTCGTTAACCGAGCCTGTAATCAATAAAATATCGGCATGCTTAGGATTACCGGTATTAATTACACCGAAACGCTCAACGTCATATACAGGAGTAAGACAGGCGAGCACCTCAATGTCACATCCGTTACAGCTTGAGCCGTCATAGTGCATAATCCATGGTGATTTTGTTACATCTGCCATTATACTCCTACCCCCTTTGTAAGCACCTCAAGAATGAATACGTTGAGTGCGCCGATAATTATTGTTGTAATCCAAGAATTCTTAAACATTTTCTTCCATTTAACTCTTGCGTTTGTGTTGTCAACAAGAATAAGCACAAAGTATGTGATGGCAATTGCCAACGCTGCAAAAAAGATTGTCCACCAGCTTGCGTTGATGAAGAATAATGCGATAACACCCATAAGAAATACGTTTTCATACCAGTGCGCAATTTCCACTACTGCAAACATCTGACCTGAAAATTCTGTTGTTATACCCTTTACCATCTCCTGATGAGCATGGTGGCTTGTTGCAAGGTCAAACGGATGCTTCCTGAGCTTGATTGTAAGGATGAATACAAATCCTACAAACACACCGGGTAAGAGTATGAAGGGGAGTACACCATCGTGATGTACAATTTCTCTAACCTTAAATGTTCCTGTTGCAAGATAGAAGCCGACTGCGGTGAGAAGCACCATAGGCTCGTAAGCAAGCATCTGCATCATTTCTCTGTTTGCACCCATGCTTGCATAGGGTGAGTGGCTGCTTGTTGCAGCAAGCACAAGAAATACATTTGCAGTTGTAAGAGCAAAGAACACAAGCAGTAAATCAAATCCGCCGAAGAATAAGCAGCCTGTGAAAACTACAAATACGAGGAAGATTGAAAGGTAGAAAATCTGAACTCTGTTAACTACAACTGTTTCCTTTTTCAAAAGCTTTATTACATCGTAAAAGGGTTGTAAAAGAGGAGGACCCTGTCTGCCCTGCATACGAGCAGTGATAATTCTGTCCATACCGGAGGTTAAGCCGCCGATGATTGGTGCAAGTATAATGTACGCCACTATGCACAAAACAATTTTAACTGTATAGCTCATTAGAATGCACCTCCTACCGAAATAACCATGCAGGCGAGTAAAATAACAGTAGAAATAACTATCGAAGGATTCCAAAGCTTCTTTTCACCGAAGATGTCCTCCATATACCAGTTAGCAAGGAAGAAACGCCTTTTTTCGCCCATTGAATCGTAGTAATTCATTTGGTCACCTGCGTTAACACCGTTTATGTAACGATTAGCCTTTTTGTATTCTGTGTGTCTTGCAGAAAACCATGCAGCAGCAGGAACTGCAAATATTGCGACAAGCATAATCATCATGATAATGATGTTGTCGTTTGAGATAACCTGTGAAGCATTGTTAAATACCTGATGAATGTAAGGTATGATAACGTTGCTTGAAACAATCGGGAATGCAAGACAAAGCATAATCATCAAGCCTGCGTGAACGAGAATAGATACCCACTGATTAGCAGATGTTGTGTTATGTGCCTTAACATCGTTGTTCTTTGATGCAAGCACGGTTGCAATCCACTTGAGCCAATAGAAAAGTGTTGTTGCGCTGCCGAAGCATACAAACAAAACAAGAATGATTGAACCGCTGTCAATAAATGCCTTGAGGGCTGCCCACTTTGAAATGAGCATGCCAAACGGAGCAAGGAACATGCCTGCAATACCGATTACAAGTGTCCATGCGAGATACGGGTGGCGTCTTACAAGACCGTGCATTGTTTCAATATCTCTTGAGCCTGTTGAGTTCTCGATTGCACCGACTGTCTGGAAGAGAAGTGACTTTGAAATAGCATGGAATATAAGAAGAAATACACCTGCCCAAATAGGCTCCTCTGTTCCTACACCGGCACAAGCGGTAATAAGACCAAGGTTTGATATTGTTGAATAAGCAAGCACCTTTTTGCCGTCGCTAACCGTGATTGCAAGCATTGACATGATAAGGAATGTAAATCCGCCGACGAGACTTACCATTGTTCCTGCGTAAGTGCCGGAAAGCACCGGTGAAAGCCTGAGCAAAAGATATACGCCTGCCTTAACCATTGTTGCACTGTGCAAAAGAGCAGATGACGGAGTAGGCGCAACCATCGCACCGAGAAGCCATTTTGAAAACGGAAGCTGTGCGCTTTTGGTAAGACCGCCGAATGCAAGAAGAATAACAGGAGCAACAACTGCTACTCCGTCTGCCTTAACAAGTCCGTCAAGACTGCTTATATTGTGCGACATACCAAGCATTACAATGCCGACTGCCATTCCGAGACCGCCAAGAAGGTTCATCCACAAAGCCTTGAAGCAGTTGTTGATTGCCTCGCTTGTTCTTGTATATCCAATAAGAAGGAACGATACAACACTTGTGATTTCCCAGAAGAAATAGAGCCAAATGAGGTTGTTTGAAAGAACAAGACCGAACATCGCACCAAGGAAAACATAGAGCATTGCGAAGAAGAAACGCCTTCTGTCCTTGAATTCAGTGTGATGATGGTGGTAATCCTTCATGTAACCGCAGGCATATACTGTAATAAGCGTGCCGACAATTGCGATGATAAGCACCATAATTACCGTAAGGTGATCAATTCTTACCTTCTCATAGCCCTGAGTCGGAGCGTGTCCGCCAAGCTCGTACCAAAAAATCAAGCCGGTCTGTGCAATTGAAAGCAATGCACAGTAGTATTTTTTGTACTTAAAGCTGAGCACGGTTACAAGCACCATGAGAAATGCTTCAACACCAAGCATTCCGTGATCAATAAGAGCAGTTTCCAAGAAATAGCTCTGTGTTACTGCACCGCCGACAAAGAATCTGATAGTAAAGTTGACAGCAAGACCTATTATAGCTACAGAGCTTATGTAGGTTATTACCTGTCTTACAGAATCATTTTTCATAAGGCTTAAAAGTAAAGCACTTACGAATGGCAGAGCAATCATAATGATGATTAGAGTCTCCATTACAAAACCTCTTTCCGCTAATGAATTTTACCGTTTTAATTATAATCTATATATT
>CAMGDK010000049.1 GCA_946042285.1 uncultured Clostridia bacterium
CACCTAAGCCTTCGTCGGCAGCGTCAGATGTGTATAAGAGACAGCAATTATGATAGAATAAATATTATTAGCAAATTGTCGGTGATAAAAATGAATTATCAGGAAAAAATTAAAATTCTTGAATCGTTAAGCACTAAGGAAATAATTAAATATTTAGAAAAAGACTTTTGTAACTGCAAAGATGTTTTGATGCAGTTAGAAGTTGATAAAGTCAATATAGAATACATCAATCGACAAGAAAATTCTAACACAACACCTAAACAGTATATTATAAATGCCGCAGAATTCTATTATTTGTGGTATTGAGTAATTGTTATATACACATCTGTTAATATATAGTGCGGGGTGAAAATATGTTCAATCAATATCAATGGGAATTATACCTAAATGCAGGTGGTAAAGACATTGTAAATATGTTTGAAAGAAATTTGACTGAAGAATTTACGGAAGAATACATCAATAAAATAGTCGAATTTCATAAATCATATTGTCCAAGCAAAAACATAACCGACATAATTGAAAACGACTTATACTCTATTCTTGAAGGTTACGGCATAGATACTTGCGCTAATTTAAAGGAATTGAAAAGTTTAATAAAAAACGAAATATATAAGCAAAATATTTCGGACAAAACACTCTTTGAAGAGTTTTCGGCAGGAATTTCTTATTATACAACCTTGCTTGCATATAACTCGGATTTTGACTTAATACCTTACTATTTTAAGTATAATTTCAATGTTTCAGAGAAAATCTGTATAGAATTTGAAATTGATATACCAAATATTCCAATAAAAAAAGATTATATCGGCAGATATAATTACTATGAAGAATTATGTAAATCGTTTTTAATTTTCAGACAAAACAATAACATGACAGCTTTTGAATTTCTTGCATTTTTATATGATTATGCACCAAAGCTCGTCGGTGGAACTGATTACATAATAAACACATTGCCCGAACCGAAAAGCGCTTTCTTTATTGGTGCTCAACGAAATGACGCATTCTTTTCAACAAATAAAAATTGGATTACTCCGTGGCAATGTAACGCAGAAACAAGAGCCGGTGATTTATTGGTTATGTATATGCGTTATCCGGATTCCTGCGTTAATTCTGTTTGGAGAAGCGTTTCATTAGGCTTTAATGATCCATTTTTTGAATATTATAGATGTGCTTACATATCTAATTCAACTGAATTTGCTCCTTTTTCTAAAACCGATATGGAAAAGGATAGCGTTTTCAAAGATTTACCTATCGTGCGAAAAAATATGCAAGGTGTTAACGGAGTTGAACTAAGCCCATCCCAATATAATCATTTAGTGGAAATTACAAAGGCAGATGTTCCAAAATTAGAATATACAGTAATAAATAACGATGTTGCTTTTACACGAGAAAAGGATGTTGAAAATAAGCTAATTATTCCATTGATTGAAAAGTTAGATTACAATTCAGATGATTGGATTCCTCAAATGCAAATTAGCATTGGTAACCATAATACAACACTAATACCCGACTTTGTTATTCTTCCTAACCACAAGGAGAAAAAAGCATTTGCAATAATCGAAGCCAAGCTAACAATCCAAAACAAAAAAGAATTAAGCATAGTTAGAGATCAGGCAAAAAGCTATGCCCGACAGTTATTAGCAGAATACTGTATAATTGCATCTAAAGAAAAGATATGGATATATTCTAACATTGATAATAATGACTACATCGATGAAGTGTTTTCTGCTTCTTGGGAAGAGCTAAATAATGCTGATTGCTTCCAAAGGATTTACAAAAAAATCGGAAAATGCTAAAGTAAAAATTCATGCACAGCCAAACAATTATTATGTTTGGCTGTGTTATTTTATGAACTATTATGTTATTTGATTTTTGAGCTATCGGTCAGTGATAATTTTTACAGGATTGAGGTTTAGGGGGAGGATTAAGGCTTGTTACAGACAGACTAAACAGTAGGAATTATATGACAAATACAAGCTTTGACAGATAAAAAAACAGATGAACTCAAAGAATTGAGTGCATCTGTTTTGTTTTTTTAATGCTATTATTATAATTTTTCCTGCCATTCCTTTTCTCTAAAGCCTGTAAGAACAACAGTATCGGTGACGATTATGGGACGCTTAACAAGCATTCCGTCAGTTGCAAGAAGCCTTAGCTGCTCTTCCTCCGTCATGGTTGGAAGCTTATCCTTAAGCTGCATTGATTTATAAAGCAATCCGCTTGTATTAAAGAATTTTTTGAGCGGCAGTCCGCTTCTTTGATACCATTCCTTAAGCTCGTTGTAGGTTGGATTTTCTTCCTTTATGTGCCTATCATCGTATTCAAAGCCATTGTCGTCGAGCCATTTTTTAGCCCTTTGACATGTTGAGCATTTTGGATATTCAACAAATAACATAACAATTCTCCTTTAATAATCAATAACAGGAGAGCATATCACTCCCCTGTTGATTATAGCACAATGCTATTCGGATCTCAAGGCATCAATAGGACTCATTTGTGCTGCCTTTCTTGCAGGATAGATTCCAAAGAAAAGACCTACACCGCTTGAGAAAAGAAGTGCAACAAGTATAAGCCACCATGTAATATTAGGCTTAATGTCGATAATTGAGCACGCGGCAAACGCGCCGGACACGCCAATCAATACACCTATAAGTCCACCTATCAAGCACAGAATTATCGACTCGGTTAAAAACTGCATTGTGATAACCTTAGTCTTAGCACCAAGCGATTTTCTAATACCGATTTCACGCGTTCGTTCCGTTACGGAAACGAGCATGATATTCATAACACCTATACCGCCAACGATAAGTGAAATCGCACCTACGCAAGCAATAAATGCAGTTAACACAGACATGATGATATTAACAATCTCAACATAGGTTGCCATGTTTTGAGCGGTGTACATATTATTTGAAAAATTACCGTGTGCAGCCTTAAGATAGTTTACTGCTGCGTTGCCGACAGCGTCGTAATCGTATCCCTCCTCGGCAATTACAAACACACTGCCGAGCTTGGCATCCGCACCCGTAATTTGAGTGAGTGTAGTACAAGGCATAAACAGAGCGACAATAAGCTGATCTGTGCCGCTTGAAAACATATTGCCCATTGCACTTGAGCCGCCGAGAGAGCTTGCCATTGCATCAATATTGGCGACGCCGCAAACCTTGATTTTCATAGATTTACCGCTTGACGAAACGGTGATATACTCATTTGTTGCATCTGTGTAGCCATAAGCCATATCGGCTGAATTTGTACCGATTACGGCAACGGGTGCATTCGCCTCATACTCCTCGTCGGTAAAAAATCTGCCGTATTCACAGGAATTGGTTAGGGCAAACTGAACATCACTGTTAACACCGATAAGCATAGCTGTTGCCTCGGTAGCGGTTTTGTCGATAGTAGCTCTGCCAAAGCCCATAAGCATCGGCGAGCAACGCTCAACACCCTGCACCTTATTCTTAATATTATCTACATCGTCAAGTGTAATATAATCATTGTCAGTTGCGGATGCAGCGTCAACATTTACAAGAACTGCATTTGAGCCCATATCTTCAATAAGACCGACAATATAGTCTCTTACGCCGGTACCTGCACCGATAATCATGATTACCGAGCTGATACCGATAATGATACCGAGCATCGTCAGCAAGCTGCGCATCCAATTTGACTTTATACACTTAACTGCTATTTTGAGGCTTTCTGAAATGTTCACTTCTTATTCCCCTTGCTTTCAACAACCTTAACCTTAAATGTATCGTCTTCAAAATCAGTTGACGGAGTGGCAACAATTCTGTCACCCGGCTTGATACCTTCTATAACCTGATATGATGAATCGGAAATTGCGCCTGTCTTAATCTGAGTCTTTGTAACAGTGCTCTCTTCTTCATTATACAGGTAAACATAAGAGCCTGTCTTTTCAAGTACGATTGACTCGATAGGAACTACTGTTACGCCAAGGAATTCACCTGTTTGAATTTCAACATCAGCGTCAAAGCCTGCTATAATATTGTCGTCCGGTTCAAGAACCTCAATAGTACATTCAACACCTGCGCCTGAATCAGTAAGGCTTGAAAGACCGCTAATGCCCGCCATTGAACCAACGCTGTCGAGAATTGAGCCTGATGAACCGCCTGTTGCAGTCGGAGCTATTGTTGCTACAATGCCGTCGTATTCACCGTAAGCAGTTGTAACCTTACAATTCATACCAACCTTAACCTTGTGAACATCGTATTCGCCGAGACTTACATTAACAACAAGCTTATTAAGATTTTCAAGCACAAGACCTGTTGAAATCATTGATGTATCTGCACCCGGAGTAACATCAAGTGATGTAATTACGCCGTCAAAATCAGCCTTCCAGCCGTTTGACATTTCCTGCTGTTGCTGCTTAAGAATATCAAGAGCCTTCTTTGTGCTGTTCATAGCAGTTCTGTTAGCATCTACAATGCTGTCGTCTGATTCTGCCTTATAAAGCTCATACTGAACATTCAATGAAGCAAGCTGAAGCTGTGCTGATGTGAGCTGTGCATTGTTTGAATCTGCAATTCCCTTTGCAAGAGCTTGATAATCAATTGAAGCAACTGCTGCCTGAATCATATCAACAGCAACACCGCTATCAACGATAAGCTTTGTGGAATCAACGATTCCTTCCTTAATTGCTTGCGAAACCTCATCGCCTACGAGCTTTGCAATATATTCGCTGCTGAGCTGTCCGCTTGCAACTGCGCCGCTGATTGATGTTGCAACAAGCTGAATAAGTGTCGTCATTGTTTGAACATCCTTAGTGATTGACGCAATATTTTCGTTAAGAGTTTTAAGTGTGTTAACAATATCCGTTACCGAAGCCGTTGGAGCAGTCGTATTGTTAGGATCGCTTGACTCCGTGAATACTGCTATGTAGCTAATATCACCGGTAAGCGGTGCTTCCCACACAGAAAGGTTGCTTACAGGACTTTCGTTATTTAAAAATGATGCTCTTGATTTGTACCAACCAAGAAATTCGTATCCCGGATTTGCAACGGCCTTAATAGTAACCGTGCTGTTTGTTACGGGGTATCTGCCTGCGCCCGATACACTGCCATACACGGAGCTTGGGTATGTTGAAAGAGATACAGTATATTTAGGACTTGTGTCCGGCTGTGTTGTAGTAGTTGTGGTAGGAGCAGTCGTTGTGGTTGAAGCAAGTATGCTTGAAACAATATCCTTTTTGGTTGTAGTTTGATGAGCAGTAGTTGTTGCTGCGGTTGTTGTCCTTACAGTTGTTGCCTTTGTTGTTGGCTCAACAATCTTTTCAAGCTTACTGATGGTTTTCTTTGTTTCTTTAATCTGCTTCTTGATTGCAGCTGCCTTTTTCTTGGCAATCTTTTGGTTTGCTACCGCGTCATTATAGCTCTTTTTCGCTGAATCATAGCTTGCCTGCATTGAAGCAACCTGCGAATTAAGCTGTGTTACATCGAAGCTTACAAGAGTATCACCCTTTTTAACCTCGTCGCCTACGCTGACGAATACCTCCTTGACGGTTGCCACGGTGCCAACCTTATATTCCTTGCGGGTACCGGATGAAACCTCGCCTGTTAATGACACCTTTTCATAAATGTCACCTGTTGCGATTGTGTTAATTGAAACCTCCTCGCCACTGTTCTTCTTTGCAACAACTGCAACAGAAGATGCAACAATAGCAAGCACAAGGATTATACAAATAGGTATAACAATCTTCTTTTTACTTTTTTTAATAGTTGCCATAATCTAACCTCTATTCAATATGATTGAAATACACGGTTGGGCATAGTAAAACCATGTCCTAAACTGTTACGAGCATAGTATAATTCCAATTTGTATAATTGTCAATAACTTTTTGTAAAATTTGTAAAAGTTCACAAAAAGGTAATAAAAGGTAATATTTTTATTAACTGTTAAGCGCCTTTAACGCTCTTTGACCGATATCCTTCCTGTAATGAGCATTCTCAAAATCAATCCTTTCAACTGCCGAATAGGACTTATCGAGTGCCTCTTGAAGATTTGAGCCGAGAGCGGTTACACCGAGAACACGACCGCCTGATGTAACGAGCTTATTGTCCTTAACAGCCGTGCCTGCATGGTACACAACTACACCGTCAAGCTGACCGCTTGTAAGACCTTTAATTTCAATTCCCTTTGGATAAGACTTAGGATAACCGCCTGATGCCATAATTACGCAGGCACAAGAGTCGTCTGACCACTCAATATCAAGCTCGGCAAGTGTTTCGTTGTTGATTGCTTCAAAAATATCCATAATATCCGTCTTAAGTCTCGGGAGGACAACCTGTGTCTCGGGATCACCGAAACGGCAGTTATATTCGATAACCTTCGGTCCTTTCGGAGTCAGCATGAGTCCAAAGTAAAGACAGCCCTTAAATGTTCTGCCCTCACTGTTCATGGCGTTGATTGTGGGAACAAAGATTTTATCCATACATTCCTTTGCGATTTCATCTGTATAATACGGGTTTGGTGAAACGGTACCCATACCTCCTGTATTAAGTCCCTTATCACCGTCAAGTGCGCGCTTATGATCCATTGATGAAACCATTGGCTTAACGCACTTACCGTCCGTAAACGCAAGAACAGAGACCTCAGGACCTGTAAGAAACTCCTCGACAACAACATTATTACCCGATGCGCCGAAAATCTTATCCTCCATAATTTCTTTAACACCGGCAATCGCCTCATCAAGAGTTTCGGGAATGATAACACCCTTACCGAGTGCAAGGCCGTCTGCCTTAATAACTGTCGGAAATTCGTTCTTTTCCTTAATATAATCAATTACATCCTGTGCGTTATCAAACACCTTATACTCTGCGGTAGGAATATTGTATTTGAGCATGAGATTTTTTGAGAAAACCTTTGAGCCTTCTATAACAGCGGCATTAGCCCTTGGACCGAATGTTGCAAAGCCGTTATCGTTAAGAGCATCAACCATACCTGCAACAAGCGGATCATCGGGAGCAACAACAACAAAGTCTGCCTTAATTTCCTTAGCAAGAGAAACCACTGCGTCAATATCCGTTGCCGAAACAGGATAACAATCCGCATCATAGGAAATACCGCCGTTACCCGGACAGCATGCTACGCTGTCAACTCTCGGTGACTCCTTAATCTTTTTAATCAAGGCGTGCTCTCTTCCGCCGCCGCCAACAACCAATACCTTCATTTTAAAACTCCTTTGCGCAATACTAATATATATGTAAAAAGTATATTGGGGTGACTGTAACAGTCACCCGATTTTTATTTATTCTTATTTATAATTCTTGTTTCCTCTTCACCTGTCTCAAGGTTTATAAAGCGGGTGAAAAGTGAAACCTTGTTATCCTCATTAAGATTTGTCCACACCATATCTGTAAATGAGTCAATATCGCCGTTGATTTCAACAGGAGTAGGCTCACCCTCAAATGAAGGTATAGGATTGCCGTCGCACTTATATGTGTGGATAAAATGACCTAAGCCTGACTGTGCAGGATATTCATAGAAAAACCTTAAGCATTCAGGCTTACCCATATTTGATTTAAGAATTGATAAAACATAATCACCGTTTGGCTTAACCACACCCGAAATTCTCGGAGTGTAGTTTGGAGCATCAGGCTCAAACTCTCTTGTCAAAAGAGCGTGACGATAGCAATGACCTTCCTGCATAAAATCGTAAATTGTATCTGTTTGATCACCGTTTGTAACGATTGTTTTGCCGTCAAGCTTCAATACAGGATTGTAAATGATAAGTGACGGATCCTCCATTTTGCTTTCGTCAAAAGCCTTTGTGCGAATACCGCCTCTGTCATTAGCCTCAAAAATTCTGTTACGGCTGTTTACGCTTCTTCCCATTATGAAATAAGCAATAACTGCATTTTTGCCGTCCTTTGATTTACCGAGCACAATACCTCTGCCCGGATATGTGTTGCCCGAAAGCTCTGCTGCAAGTGATTTAATTTCCATTTATCCATACCTCTCAATCTATTTCGGTTATCCTGCCGTTTACCTTAATTCTTCCCTCGCAGAAAAGTGACACCGCCTGCGGAAGAATTTTCCATTCGCACTGCTCCATTACTCGTTTTTGGAGTATTTCCGGAGTATCGCCCTTTTCAACCGGCACTGATTTTTGCATTATGATTGGACCTGCGTCGCAATCCTCTGTAACAAAATGAACTGTTGCACCTGTAAGCTTAACACCGCTTTCAAGCACAGCCTCATGAACATGCAAGCCGTAAAATCCCTTTCCGCAAAATGAAGGAATAAGAGCCGGATGAACATTCATCATTTTAAGAGGAAATGCCTCAACTATCTGCGAATCAAGAATAGTCATAAAGCCGGCATAGACAACAAGATCGACCTTTTCCTCAATAAGAGCATCAGTAACTGCTCTTGTGTATGACTTGATGTCGCTGTATTCACTGCGCTCAATTACCTGAGTCTTAATATCGTTTTGCTTTGCCCTTTCAAGCGCATAGACGCCGGACTTTGAAGAAATAACACAAGTGATTTTGCCGTTTTTTATTTCCCCTCTTTTTTGAGCATCAATAAGTGCCTGAAGGTTTGTTCCGCCACCGGAAACAAGAACTGCAATATTCATCATACTAATTCTACGCCCTTTTCACCGGATTTGATTTCACCGATAACTGCTGCCTGCTCACCGTTTGCCTGAAGAATTCTAACTGCCTCGTCTGCCTTGTCGGAATCAACGGCGATTACAAGACCTGTACCCATATTAAATGTGTTGAACATATCTCTTTCAGGGATTGAGCCCTCCTGCGCAATCAAATCAAAGATTGGCTTTTTAAAGCACTTATCTTTCTCGATAACAGCAGTAAAGCCGTCATTAAGCATTCTTGGAACATTCTCATAAAATCCACCGCCTGTAATGTGGCTGATTGCGTTAACATTTACCTCGTCCATAAGAGCAAGAAGCGGCTTTACATAAATCCTTGTAGGAGTGATAAGCTCCTCGCCGAGAGTTTTGCCAAGCTCGGGAACATAAACCTCAAGTCTGTCTGCGGTGATGTTGAACACCTTTCTTACAAGAGAAAAGCCGTTTGAATGGACACCTGATGAAGCAACACCGATAAGGGCATCGCCTGCCTTAAGATTTTCGCCCGATACAAGCTTATCCTTTTCACCGATACCAACCGTAAATCCTGCAAGGTCGTATTCCTCGTTTGGCATAAGACCGGGATGCTCTGCAGTTTCACCGCCGACAAGAGCACAGCCTGCCTGAACACAACCCTCTGCAACACCTGATACGATTTGAGCAATCTTTTCAGGATAGTTCTTGCCGCATGCAATATAATCAAGGAAGAACAATGGCTTTGCACCTGAGCAAGCTACATCGTTTACACACATGGCAACGCAGTCGATACCAACGGTGTCGTGCTTATCCATTAAAAATGCAAGCTTAATCTTTGTGCCAACGCCGTCTGTACCCGAAACAAGAACAGGATTTTTATAGTCCGACCACGGAAGCTCAAACATTCCGCCGAAGCCTCCAATACCGCCGATAACGCCCGGAATCGTTGTTCTTTTTACAGATGATTTGATGAGCTCGACTGACTCGTATCCTGCCGTAACATCAACGCCTGCTGCTGCATAGCTTTCGCTAAAACTCTTTTCCATATTTATTCTCCTTAACTGTTCTTTTTATTGTTTTATATTTCCTTAAGCTTTTCCTGTAAAGCAATGTCCTTTTGCCTAACCTGCTCTGCCATTTCCTTTCTCATTTCAATGAGCTTTGACATAAGAGCATCGTCGCCTACCGCAAGTATCTGTGCTGCAAGAAGTGCTGCGTTCTTTGCTGCATTTACGCCTACCGTTGCAACAGGGATTCCCGGCGGCATCATAACAGTTGCAAGCATTGCGTCCATGCCGTCAAGAACCTTTGCCGAGCAAGGAATACCTATAACGGGGAGAGTAGTGGATGCTGCAAGCACACCGCCGAGATGTGCTGCCATTCCGGCTGCGGCGATAATTACTCCAAAACCGTTTTCAATAGCCGAGCAGGAAAAATCATGAGCCTCCTGCGGAGTACGATGGGCGCTCATTACCCTAACCTCTGTTTCGATACCAAGCTCCTTTAGCTGCTTAATTGCCGGTGTAACAATCGGCAAATCGCTGTCTGAGCCCATGATAATTGCAACCTTTTTCATAATGTAACTCTCCTTTGCTTATCGTTGCAGATATTATATATTATAGCTGTCTCTTATACACATCTCCGAGCCCACGAGACAAGAGGCA
>CAMGDK010000050.1 GCA_946042285.1 uncultured Clostridia bacterium
CACTCGGCAACGGTATGCTTGCATTCACAACAATTCTTTATCTTTACACATTCCGATTGAGCGGTCTTACATATTCGCTTATCGTTGCGCTTGTATCGTTTGCGGGCACACCGCCTGATTTCTTCACACCGTACTTTATTAAGAGATTTTCCTACAAGCAGGTAATGATTTTCTTCCAGCTTTCAAGAGCAGTTTGTTACAGTGTAATCGTTGCTTGCTATTGGTTCTGCGGTGAAAATCTTGTTCTTTGCGGTACACTTTCGGTTATTATGCTGTTTATTACCGAGATGTTCCAGACCGTGCCGAAATCCATCGGTCACGATATGGATGTTCGTATTAACGACTATCAAATGTATCTTTCAGGCGAAAGACTTGAAAGCTTCTCCGGTGTGTTTGGCTGGTTTACCGGTCCTATTACATCGTTTGTAGGTCTTATCATTCCTCTTTTGCTCTTAAAGTTCGGATTTAACAGTAACTGGGATGTTCTCTTTATTGACTCATCAAGAGTGAAAATTATTATCATACCTATACTGTTTGATATAGCCGGATATTTGCTTATGACTATTCCGTACATCTTCTGGGATTACGATGACAACAAGCAGAATAAGGTTATGGAGGTTCTTCGCCGAAGGGAAGAGGTTACTCGTAAAAAATACAACGAAGAGCATGGCATAACAGAAGAATCAGACAGCACTCCTAATGAAGAAAAGGTAGCTGAGGAGGTGATGTCATGAAATTAGGAAAAAAGAAAAAGGACAATGCTCCCGAAGAGGTGAAGAACGACGATTTTCTCGCTCAAGAGGCAGCAGAAATGCATGACGACGATTTCCAATATACTCTTGACATCCCTGAGGATGAAATCTGGACATATCAAATTGATGGCTTGCAGAAGCCTCATGTAAATCAGCCGTTTGAAAATGCAAGGCTTAAAAAGATTGTTGTTGTAATCGTTTTGCTTATCGCAATCGGTACGGCAATATTCCTCTCTGTTCGTGCTGTTCACAGCAACGAGTATAAATATAGAGAGCTTGAGGACGGCACATACGAGCTTGTTAAGTATTCAAATCCCGGCTCTGTAAAAGAGGTTACAATCGACTATGTAGTTGATTCGAAAACAGGCAAAAAGGATACAAGCAAGCCAATCACCGTTATCAATGAGTACGCATTTAACTGCGATGAAATACTCAATAAAATCAACATCGGTAAGGATGTTAAGCAGATTGACGGCAAATCCATTTACAGCTGTTGGTGGGTAACAGATGTAGAGGTTGACGACGCTAACCCTTATTATTGCGACATTAACGGTGTTGTATATAATAAGGATGTTACCGAAATTGTTTTCTATCCTAACGACCACGACAGAACTCTTCGTTTGCAAAACGGCTATGCCGAGCTTGATAAGGACGGAGTTCAGCACTCAACACTCGTTGACGACGACGGCAAGGAGATGGAGGAGCTTTGGGGTACAACAAAGAAGTATAACGAAGCTTATTTCCAAAATTACAACAGGCAAACCCGTACCTATGTTGTTCCATCAACTGTAACAACTATCGGCGAGCTTGCATTCGCTTATTCAAACATTGTTGATTTGTACATTCCCGAGGGCGTAATCCGTATGGAAAATATGGCAATCTTCAAGAATACGGTTCTTGTTAACATTTATTCATACAAGACTGACACAGAGGTTACCGATACAACATACAAGGGCATTGACTCTATGTCGGAGATTTATGCTTCTCTTCCTGAGGGACTTGAGTTTATCGGCTCCGACTGTATGTACTATTGCAGAGCACTTAACTATATGTACATTCCTGCATCGGTTAAGGAAATTAAGCACCACGCATTCTGGGATTCCTGCTACAAAGAGGATGATCAGATTAAGGGCGTTGCTTATTATGACATCGGCGCAGCAGAGGATCAGTTTGCAACAGTTAAGACAGGCGATCAGTGGAGAGCACAGTACGACTACATGCTCTTCAAGAAATCAGTCGATGTCAATTACGGTGCTCAGCGTAAGAGTCAGGTTGCATACAATGTAAATCGTCAGTATTATTGGGCAGTTCAGTGGATAATCAACAATAAGTCCGACGATGATAAGGCGCAGTCCTTCTATCTCGTTAAGGACTTTGATAACGACGGTATTCAGGAGCTTGTTCTTCGTGAGTACGATGCTCAAAAGAAGACATCAACAGATACAGTGCTTACAATGAGCTATGGCTATCTTGATGAATTCAAGGGCAAGGCAGATTACACTGACAAGGAATTCAGCAAGCTTGATGACAATGCTCAGCTTGATGCAATTCTTGAAAACGAATAATTAACAACACAGCCTCACTTTATGTGGGGCTGTCGTTTTTTGTATGAGCTTATTTGTCTTGACAATTCAATATCTTTTTGTTAATATAGATGCATATTTAATAACTATGACAAAGAGGAGTAGCCTGCTTTTGTTTTTCAGAGAGTGTCGGCTTGGTGTAACGGCATATTCAAGGTTGGTGAAGGTAGCTTTCGAGTTGATGGGGTGAAATAGCAGTAGCCTTATCCGTATTCCTGCGTTAAAGGGTTAAGAGGTATTGATTTTATCAATGCAATTTGAGTGGTACCGCGGATTTATGCTTTCGTCTCAATTTTGAGCGAGAGCATTTTTTATTTTATTGCAAAGGAGTTATATTTATGGCAAAAGAGCTTGCAAAGCAGTACGATCCGAGCGAGGTTGAGGATCGCACATATAAATATTGGTGTGACAATAAATACTTTCATGCAAAGTTAGATAAGGAAAAGAAGCCTTACACAATCGTTATTCCGCCACCGAACATTACAGGTCAGCTTCACATGGGACATGCGCTTGATAACACTCTTCAGGATATTCTTATCAGGTATCACAGGATGGCAGGCTATGATACACTTTGGCTTCCGGGTACAGACCATGCATCTATTGCAACAGAGGCAAAGATTGTTGAAAAGATGCGCGAGGAGGGCGTAACTAAAGAGGATTTAGGCAGAGAAAAATTCCTTGAAAGAGCATGGGACTGGAAGGAGCAGTATGGCGGTAGAATTATCGAGCAGCTCAAGAAAATGGGCTCGTCATGCGACTGGGACAGAGAGCGCTTCACTCTTGACGAGGGATGCTCAAGAGCAGTTAAAGAGGTATTCGTCTCCCTTTATGAAAAGGATTTAATATATCGCGGCAACCGTATGGTTAACTGGTGTCCTCACTGCAATACATCAATCTCCGATGCGGAGGTTGAGTATGAGGAGAAGGAGGGTAGCTTCTGGCATCTTTTATATACAGTTAAGGAAACAGGCGAGAAGCTTGAGCTTGCAACAACAAGACCTGAGACTATGCTCGGTGATACTGCCGTTGCAATCAATGGCGACGATCCGAGATATGCGCACCTCCACGGCTGTCATGTAATTCTTCCTCTTTTAAATAAGGAAATTCCTATCGTATGCGACGAGCATGCTGATATGACAAAGGGTACCGGTGTAGTTAAGATTACTCCTGCTCACGACCCTAACGACTTTGAGGTCGGTCTTCGTCATAACCTTCCTATCGTTCGCACATTCACCTATGACGGTCACATGACAGGTGCCGAGGATAAGGCAATCGCCGACGAGATTATCGCAAGCGGTAAGGCTACACAAAATGAGCCTGAGGTTCTTGATTGCGGTAAGTACGCAGGCATGACAACGCTTGAAGCAAGAAAGGCTATTTTGGCAGACCTTGAGGCAGGCGGATATATTAAGGAAATTGAGCCACTCAAGCATGATGTCGGTACTTGCTACCGTTGCCATTCAACGATTGAGCCAATGGTTTCAAAGCAGTGGTTTGTTAAGATGGAGCCGCTTGCAGGACCTGCGATTGAATCGGTTGAAAAGGGCGAAATTAAGTTCGTTCCTGAAAGATTTAAAAAGAATTATATGAGCTGGATGCGCGGTACGCGCGATTGGTGTATTTCCCGTCAGCTTTGGTGGGGACACAGAATTCCTGCTTGGTATTGTGACGATTGCGGCGAAACAATCGTTTCAAAGGATGATGTTTGCACCTGTCCAAAGTGTAACGGCACAAATCTTAATCAAGATCCCGATACTCTTGATACATGGTTCTCATCGGCATTGTGGCCGTTCTCGACACTCGGTTGGCCTGATGAAACGGAGGATTTAAAGCATTATTATCCAACTAATACTCTCGTTACAGGCTACGATATTATCGGCTTTTGGGTATCAAGAATGATTTTTTCAGGTCTTGCATACACAGGTAAAGCGCCGTTTGACACCGTTCTTATTCACGGTCTTGTTCGTGACGCACAGGGTAGAAAAATGAGTAAGTCACTCGGCAACGGTATTGATCCGCTTGAGATTATTGATCAGTACGGCGCCGATGCGTTAAGGTTTACTCTTGCAACAGGTAATTCACCGGGAAACGATATGCGCTTCTCTGACGATAAGGTTATGGCTTCTCGTAACTTTGCCAACAAGCTTTGGAACGCTTCTCGCTTTGTATTGATGTACCTCGGCGACGATTATAAGTATGACGGCTTGCCGAATGACCTTCTTATCGAGGATAAGTGGATTATCTCAAAGGTAAATTCGCTTGCAAAAGAGGTTACCGAAAATCTTGACAGGTTCGAGCTTGGTATCGCAGTACAAAAGCTCTATGATTTCATCTGGGATGTATTCTGCGATTGGTATATCGAAATTGCAAAGATCAGGCTTCAGGGTGACGACGAAAATGCAAAGGAAAATGTTAAGGCAGTTCTTGTTTATGTGTTAACAGATATTCTCAAGCTTCTTCATCCGTTTATGCCTTTTATCACAGAGGAGGTATATCAGGCAATTCCTCACGATACTGACTCCATTATGATTTCCGAGTGGGTAAAATATGATGAGTCGCTCAACTTCAATGCCGAAGAAGCAGATATGGAAAAAATTATGTCTGCTATTAAAGGAATAAGAAACAGACGAGCTGAAATGAACATTCCTCCAAGCAAGAAGGCTAAGGTTTATATTGAAACAGAATTGACCGATTTGTTTAACGGCGGTGTTGATTTTGTTAAGCGCCTTGCTTCTGCAGGTGATGTTGAGGTTGGCACGGCGTTTGATGACCTCGGTAATACAGTAACAATCATTACCGATGACGCTAAAATCTATATTCCTCTTGGTGACCTTGTTGATTTCGAGGCAGAGCGTAAGCGCCTTGAAAAGGAAATGGCACAGGCACAGGATAAGCTTGATTTCATCAACAAAAAGCTTTCAAATCCCGGCTTTGTAAATAAAGCACCCGAAAAGGTTGTTGCTCAAAATAAGGCTGACGCTCAAAAGCTTGAGGAAAAGATTGCTAACATCAAAAATTCTATTGATAATCTCGGAAAGTAATGAATTATATCGAAGCATTAAATTTCATGACGAAAAAGCAGAGCCTCGGCATCATGCCGGGGCTTAGCCGTATTATTGAGCTTTTAAATGATATGGGAAATCCTCAGGATAAGCTCAGTATTATTCATGTTGCAGGCACTAACGGCAAAGGTACCGTTGCCGGCACAATCGCACTTGCTCTTATGCGTGCCGGATATAAGGTAGGCTTGTTTACATCACCGTGGGTAGAGGATTACCGTGAGCAAATTCAAATAAATTCAAAGCCTATCGGCAAAACAGACTTTACCGATTATGTTGAAAAATACAGGGATAATCCTTGCAGTGAGTTTGAATTTCTTACTGCAATTATGTATAAATATTTTGCAGACAGCGGTGTTGATTTTGCCGTTGTTGAGTGCGGACTCGGCGGTGAAGAGGACGCAACAAATGTCGAACGCAAAAATTTGAGCGTAATCACATCCGTTTCCGTTGATCACACAAATTTCCTCGGTAATACACTTGAAGAAATCGCTCTTGCAAAATCAGGAATAATTAAAGAGAATTGCACCTGTGTTTTGTATCCTAACGCAGATACTCAAGCAATTTTTGAAGAGCAGTGCAAGCGCAAAAATGCAGCTTTAATTAAAGTGGAAGACCGCTGCGATTTTAATGATAATAATTTACTAACTGCAAAAAAAGCCATTGAAGCAATAGGCGTTGAAGCAAATGTTACGCCTGTAAGGCTTCCGGCAAGGCAGGAATATATCGGCGGTGTCCTCCTTGACGGAGGTCACAATTTTTCAGCAGCACAAGGCTTGGCTGAAAGACTAAACGACGAGGTTGCCGTTATAGGAATGATGAAGGATAAGGATGTTGACGGCTATCTGTCGCTTGTTGCATCAAGATGCAGGAGCATTATTGCTGTTACTCCCGATAATCCCCGTGCGCTTCCTGCAAGTGAATTAGCCGAATTGGCAAAGCGGTATTGCAGTGATGTTAAAGTTGTTGAAAATCCGTTAGAGGCGATAAGGCTTGCAAGGGAAAACGGACTGTCTTTAGTGTGTGGTTCATTCTTTCTTGCCCGTCAGGTAAGAAAAGAATTATCAGCCTACAAAAAATGATAAAATATTTAATACCGACCTGTTAGTATATTAGCAGGTCGGTATTTTTTTGTAGGAGTGAAAGCAATGAATGTTACAATCGAAAACAGTGGTAATCTTGTAATCGCATACTTAATCGGAGAGATTGACCACCACAGCGCCGTTGCCGTCAGAGAAAAAATTGATATGGCAATAAATTATATTCAACCAACACATCTTATAATTGACTTTAGAAATGTTACCTTTATGGACTCGTCGGGAATAGGACTTGTTATGGGAAGATTTCGTTTGCTTCAAAGCATGAAGCCGCAGGGCACTCTTGAGGTGAGAAATGTTACAAAGCAAACAAAGAAAATAATGGAGCTTGCAGGGCTTGGAAGAATAGCACTAATTAAGGAGTTTGTAAATGAAAAGGATTAACGAATTTAGATTAACTATTGACAGTAAAAGTATAAACGAGAGCTTTGCAAGGTCGGTGGTATCGGCATTCGCTATGCCGCTTGATCCGACACTTGATGAGCTTGCAGATTTGAAAACTGCGGTCAGCGAGGCAGTCACGAATTGTATTGTCCATGCATATAAGGACACCTGCGGCAAGATATACATAACAGCAATAATTGATGAAAACAGCACCGTTAGAATTACGGTGCGCGATAAGGGCTGCGGTATTGAGGATGTCGGCAAGGCGATGATGCCTCTTTACACAACAGGCGAGGGCGACCGTGCCGGACTTGGATTTACTGTTATGGAAAGCTTTTGCGATAAGATAACCGTGCGCTCTCGAAAGGGCGCAGGTACAACAGTAACGCTTTATAAAAGGATTGACGGAAAATCTAAATGGTGAGTAGTGTAAGGGATGAAATGATTGAGTCAAATATCGGGCTCGTTCATTCCATAGCAAAAAAATTTATCGGCAGAGGAGCGGATTACGACGATTTGTTTCAAAGTGGCTGTGTAGGCTTGATAAAGGCAGTTGATAATTTCGACGAGTCAAGAGGCTATGCGTTTTCAACCTATGCCGTTCCCGTAATTATGGGTGAAATCAAGCGCATATTTCGTGACGGCGGAGCAATTAAGGTCAGCCGCTCGCTCAAGGAAAAGGCAAACAAGGTGCAGGCAAAACGAGATGAATTTGTAAAAAAAGAAATGCGCGAGCCGACAATTAGCGAGCTTTCGGCAATTTTTGATACATCACCCGAGGAAATGAATGAGCTGTTGAATGTTGTTCAGCCGATATTATCGCTGAGTTCAAACGGCGAGGACGGTGATGAGTCGATTGATGTTCCGATAGACGAAAGCGATCAGCTTTTTGACAGAATATCTATTGACCAGCTAATGAAAAGGCTTGACGACACAGAACGCGCAATAGTTGATTTGAGATACTATAAGGGATATACTCAGTCAACCACTGCAAAGCAAATCGGCATATCACAGGTGCAGGTGTCACGAAGAGAGAAAAAGCTTTTAATGAAATTAAGAGAATTACTTGAATAAAAGGAAAAGCGGTGCAGTCCAAAAAAACTGCGCCGCTTTTTGTATGTCAAATTGAAAGATTTTATGTTAAGCCTTTGCTTCCTCTTTGTTTTCCTGTGAGAAATTGAAGTCCTTGCCCGGGAATACTGCATTGAGTACAATACCTGCAATAGCAGCGATAGCAAGAGCAGAAAGAGTAATGTGGATGCTGCCGATTGAGAATGATACACCTGAGCCGAGACCAAGCGCACATACAAGAATAACTGCAGCGATGATTGTATTTCTCGGCTTTGAGAAATCAACCTTGTTCTCAACCATGTTGCGAACACCGATTGCCGAAATCATACCGTAAAGCACGAATGAAATACCGCCAACGATAGCAGCAGGCATTGAGTTGATGAGTGCTGCGAATTTCGGTGAGAATGAGAATACGATTGCAAAGTATGCCGCAATTCTTACTACTCTCGGATCATAAACCTTTGAAAGTGCAAGTACACCTGTGTTTTCACCGTATGTTGTGTTAGCAGGACCGCCGAAGAGTGATGAGAATGTAGTTGCAAGACCGTCACCGAGGAGTGATCTGTGAAGACCGGGATCAGCGATGAAGTTCTTGCCGCATGTTGCGCTGATAGCGGAAATATCACCGATATGCTCCATCATGGTAGCCAATGCGATAGGCATGATAGCGATGATTGCCGTGATAGCCTTTGATGAATCATGAACACCGCCGAATACAGTCTGATTCCACTGACTTACAACAGGAATACCAATCCACTTTGCTTCCTTGACTGCCGTAAAGTCAATAGCGAATGCCTCAACACCGCAAATGTTGCCAACGACACCTGCAACTGCATAAGCACCGATAATACCGAGAAGGATAGGAACAATCTTAACCATTCCCTTACCGAATACATTAAAGAGAATTACGAGTGCAAGTGCAATAAATGCAAGCCACCAGTTTGTTGAACAGTTTGATACGGCAGTCGGTGCAAGACCGAGACCGATAGCAATGATGATAGGGCCTGTAACAACAGGTGGGAAGAATTTCATTACCTTGTTGATGCCTACAAGCTTGATAACAAGTGCAAGTACAAGGTAAACAAGACCTGCGCACGCAACACCAAGGCATGCATAAGGGAGCATTTCCTTGTTAGGTGAGCCGTCCTCAAGCATAGGAGCTATTGTTCCGTATCCGCCTAAGAAAGCGAATGATGAGCCGAGGAATGCAGGAACCTGAAACTTTGTGAATAGGTGGAATAAAAGTGTGCCGAGACCTGCCATAAGAAGTGTTGTTGACATGTCAAGACCTGTGAGAAGCGGTACAAGTACTGTGGCTCCGAACATTGCAAACATGTGCTGGAAGCCGAGTATTACCATTCTTGGTACGCCGAGCTTGCGAGCATCATAGATACCGTCTTCGCCGACAACGATTTTTTCTTTTGCCATTTTTTCTTACCTCATATTTATTTTTATTTTGTTCCGAAGATTCTGTCACCGGCATCTCCGAGTCCGGGGATGATGTAGCAGTCTTCGTTAAGTCTTTCGTCAAGTGCAGCACAGTAAATATCTACATCGGGATGAGCACTTTTAAGTGCCTCAAGACCTTCGGGTGCAGCTATCAGGCACATGAAAATAATCTTTCTCGGCCCTCTGAGCTTAATCTGACTGATTGCATCAATAGCTGAGCCGCCTGTTGCAAGCATTGGGTCAACAACAAAAACATCTCTTTCGTCAATGTCCTTCGGTAGCTTACAGTAGTACTCAACAGGCTGATGAGTAGTCTCATCTCTGTAAAGACCGATATGACCGACTCTTGCAGACGGTACAAGCTCAAGACAGCCGTCAACCATGCCGAGACCTGCTCTTAAAATAGGCACAAAAGCAAGCTTTCTGCCGGCAAGATGTCTGCACCTTGCAGTTCCGCATGGAGTTTCAACATCAATTTCCTCTGTCGGCAAATCTCTTGTCGCCTCAAAGGTCATGAGCATTGAAATCTCGTTTACAAGCTGGCGGAAGTCCTTAGTGCTTGTCTCGCTTGAGCGAAGAATGCTAAGCTTGTGCTGAATAAGCGGATGGTCAAAGATTACAACCCTTCTATCCATTATTCAATCCTCCAAATAATTTATTTTTAAGATTTTATCATAATATGCCGTATTTAATCAAGAAAAGTAACATTATTGTAATTATTTGTAGCACAATCATCATATTTTAACAAAAATCATTTCAATTTATAACAAAATACACTCTTGAAA
>CAMGDK010000051.1 GCA_946042285.1 uncultured Clostridia bacterium
AAAGGCAAGCTCCTGCTTTAATAGGCGGCAGCGTCGGTAACAGAATGTATTGCAAAACGGCAGTAAAGGACTATGTTGAGCATGTTGTATCAACAGCGAGCGTTAGATTTGACGGCATTTCAATTGCACTTGATTGTGCAAACGGCAGCGCGTCTGTTTGTGCAAAGGAGATATTTACCTCTCTCGGTGCAAAATGTCTTATGCTTTCCGATACTCCTGACGGCACAAATATAAATCTTAACTGCGGCTCAACTCATCCCGAGGAGCTTATGAAGTTTGTTAAGGACGCCTCACTCGACCTCGGTCTTGCGTTTGACGGCGATGCCGATAGAATGCTTGCGGTTGACGAAAACGGTGAACTTATCGATGGTGATAAGATTATTGCGATTTGCTCAAAGCTTATGAAGGAAGAGGGCAGGTTAGCTAAGGATACGGCAGTAGTAACTGTAATGAGCAACATGGGATTTTTTAAATTCTGTGATGAAAACGCAATAAAATGCTCAAAGACTGCTGTCGGTGATAGATATGTTCTTGAAAGAATGTTAAGGGATGGATATAACATAGGCGGCGAGCAAAGCGGTCATGTAATCTTTCTTGATTACGCAAAAACAGGTGACGGCGAGCTTTCCGGTGTTCAGCTTATTGAGGCAGTAGTAAAGTCCGGTAAGAAGCTTTCGCAGCTTGCATCTGTAATGAAGGTTTATCCGCAGGTGTTGATAAATGTTACCGTTACTCCGCAGGGCAAGCAAAAATATAATAATGACGAATATATCATTTCGGCAGTTCAACAGGCAGAAATGGAGCTTATGGGCGAGGGTAGAGTCCTCGTTAGAGTAAGCGGGACAGAGCCTTTGATCAGAGTAATGCTTGAGGGTAGTAACCTTGATAAGATAACAGAGCTTGGCAATAAAATTGCCGATGTAGTTCGTCAAAGACTTTCTTAAATAAGATTTCAAGGAATTGTAAATATGAGATATACGACTGATTGGAAGGATTATGAGCTTATTGATTGCTCATGCGGCGAAAAGCTTGAAAGATGGACGAGAGAGATTCTTATTCGTCCCGATCCTCAGGTTATATGGAAAAGTGAAAGAGAGCATAAGCTTTGGTATCAGCCATGTGCAAGGTATGTAAGGTCGAGAACCGGCGGCGGTAAGTGGCAAATCTTTAAGCATATTCCGGCAGCGTGGCAGGTTAGATACAAGGATTTAACATTTAACATAAAAACAATGGGCTTTAAGCATACGGGCTTGTTTCCCGAGCAGGCTGTTAATTGGGATTTTACAAGACAGCTTATCAAAGAGTCCGGAAGAGATGATGTCAAGGTGCTCAACCTTTTTGCCTACACCGGCGGCGCGACTGTTGCCTGTCTTAAGGAGGGAGCATCTGTAGTTCATGTTGATGCTTCAAAGGGCATGGTTCAATGGGCAAAGGAAAACGCGGCTGCCTCGGGAGTAGCAGACGGTGATGTTCGTTGGATAATTGACGATTGCATTAAGTTTGTTCAAAGAGAAATCAGAAGAGGGAATAAGTATGACATAATCATTCTTGATCCGCCAAGCTACGGCAGAGGACCAAAGGGTGAGATATGGCACCTTGAAGAGAGTATCTATGATTTTGTAAAGCTTGTATCGCAGGTTCTTTCCGATGAGCCAATAATGGTACTGCTTAATTCATATACAACAGGATTATCTGCTTCCGTAATGAAGTACATACTTGATGATATTATAACAAAGAGCAGAGGCGGCAGGGTTGAGGCTGACGAGATAGGATTGCCTGTTTCATCAAACGGATATATTCTCCCTTGCGGTTCATCTGCAATATGGATGAAATAAATATGAGCAAAGATGAAAACATAATTGAATTTAAAAATGTCAGCTTTTCTTATGTCCTTGACGACGATGACGAAGCACAGGGTAATGTTGTCAATGTTCTTGATGGCTTGAGCTTTAAAATTAAACGAGGTAGCTTTGTTGCGGTGCTTGGACATAACGGCTCAGGCAAGTCAACAATTGCCAAGCTTACTAACGGTATCAATTTTGCCGAAAAGGGCTCTGTACTTATTGACGGTCAAGAGGTTAAGGATGATGACACCATTTTTGACATAAGAAAAAAGGTTGGCATGGTTTTTCAAAATCCCGACAACCAAATAGTTTCCTCAATAGTTGAGGAGGATGTTGCATTTGGCGTGGAAAATCTTGGTATTCCTTCGCAGGAGTGCAGGAGAAGAGTTGACGATGCGCTTAAAACCGTTGGAATGTATGAGTACAGATTAAGAGCACCAAATAAGCTTTCGGGCGGACAAAAACAAAGAGTTGCCGTTGCCGGAATTATTGCCATGAAGCCCGAATGTATAGTGTTCGATGAGCCTACTGCAATGCTTGATCCAAGCGGTAGAAAAGAGGTTATGGATACTATTAAGAAGCTCAACGCCGAGGGGATTACAATAGTTTTAATCACTCACTATATGGATGAGGCTGTTCAAGCCGACAGAGTAATGGTAATCAACGACGGTGAGCTTGTTATGGATGACACACCCGATAAGGTTTTCTCGCAGGTAGATAGAATTAAATCACTCGGTCTTGATGTACCTCAATCAACCGAGTTAATATATAAATCCGGTTTAGCTGGCGATGAGGTGATTTTGAATTCTGACGATTGTGTTAGATTTATTAAATCTAAATTGGAGGATTAGCTTCAAATGGCATTTCTTGTCTGTGACAATTTAGAATATCTTTATAGCGTCGGTACACCATTTGAAACTGCCGCAATAAGTAATGTAAGCATAAGTGTTGACAAGGGCGAGCTTATAGGCGTTATCGGTCATACCGGTTCGGGTAAATCAACTCTTATTCAGCATTTAAACGGTCTTCTTGAGCCGCACAAGGGCAAGGTTATCCTTAACGGCAGGGATATTTGGACTAAGGAAAACAGAAAAAATATAAGACAGGTGCGATTTGCTGTCGGTCTTTGCTTTCAGTATCCGGAATATCAAATTTTTGAAGAAAGCGTGTTTAAGGAGATTGCCTTCGGTCCAAAGCAAATGGGACTTGATGAAGATGAAATAGCAAGACGCGTAAGAAGAAGCATGGAGTTTGTCGGCATTGATTCTTCGTTAGAGGAAAAGTCGCCGTTTGATATGTCAGGCGGTCAAAAGCGCCGAGTGGCAATTGCTTCGATTATTGCAATGCAGCCGGAGGTGCTTATTCTTGATGAGCCCTGTGCAGGTCTTGATCCCAAGGGCAGAGAAAAAATTCTTTCGATGATTAAGTCATATCAAAAGGAAATGGGCAACACGGTGATTATCGTTTCTCATTCAATGGAGGATGTGGCAAAGCTTTGCAGCAGGGTAATCGTTATGAATAAGGGTAATGTTGCCATGCAGGGCAGTGTTGATGAGGTTTATTCTCGCGGTGAGGAGCTTAAGGCTATGGGACTCAATGTGCCGGAGGTAACAGACATCTTCCTTAAATTAAAAGCAAGCGGTGTTGACTGTAAGACTAATATATACACAGTAGAGCAAGGCGTAGCTGAGCTTGAGCGACTTATGAAAGGGGGAGCTGCCTTATGATTTCGGATATTACAATAGGTCAGTATTTCCCGGGTGATTCCGTTGTTCATAAAATGGATTCAAGGATGAAGATTGTTCTTACCGGTGCGCTTGTTGTAGCAATATTCCTTTGTAAGAACGTTGTGTCGTTATCAGCCGTTGCAATTTCAGCCGTTGTGCTGATTTTTATATCAAAGATTTCATTTAAAACTGTTGCAAAAAGCATTAAGCCGCTTGCAATAATTATCTGTATCACGGCATTACTTAATCTTTTTTACGGCAAGGGTGAGCCTCTTGTTCAGCTTGGTAAATTTAAGATTACCGCCGAGGGTATTGAAACAGCAGTATTTATGGTGGCGAGAATTATAATTCTTGTTGTCATCAGCTCATTGCTGACATACACAACATCTCCAACGGAATTGACAGACGGACTCGAAAGATTGTTAAAGCCGCTTAAGGTGTTTAAGGTTGATGTTCATTCGATTTCAATGACAATGACTATTGCATTGAGATTTATTCCAACACTTATTGAGGAGATAGAAAAAATAATGTCAGCTCAAAAATCGAGAGGAGCCGAAATGGATTCCGGTGGCTTGATTCACAGAGCAAAGGCTCTCATTCCCGTTCTCATTCCTCTGTTCGTATCAGCTTTTAGGCGAGCAAACGAGCTTGCTTATGCTATGGAGTGCCGTTGCTATCGCGGCGGTGAGGGTAGGACTAAAATGAAGGTAATGAAGCTTCAAACAAGGGATTATGTAGCTCTTGCGATTGTTATTATTTTTATATCGTTAATAGTTATGTTCAATTACTTTTTCAAAAATATATTATGAAAAAATTAAAAATCACAATTCAGTATGACGGCTCTGCTTATCACGGTTGGCAGGTTCAAAAAAATGCCGTTACCGTTCAGCAGACCTTTCAAGATGCCGTCGAAAAGGTTTTCGGTGAAAGACTCGATGTGGTTGGGTGCAGTAGGACCGACTCGGGCGTGCATGCAAATATGTATGTCTTGACACTTGAAACAGATATGAATATTACCGACGAGGGCGTTATTATGGCGCTTAATTCAAATTTACCTAATGACATCTCGGTAATAGCATGCAGTGAGTGTGAAAAGGATTTTCACCCAAGATATTCATGTAAGTCAAAGGAATATGTTTACAGGCTCTACAACGGAAAAAGGAGAAATCCGTTTTATTCAAGATACTCTTTTTATTATCGAAAAGAGATAGATGCCGATTATCTTAACAGGGAGGCACAGGCTTTTATCGGCACTCATGATTTTTCAGGCTTCTGTTCGTCGAAAAGTGATGTTGAGGATACAGTCAGGACAGTGTATTCGTTCTCTGTTAAGCGAGATGGAGATATGATAATATTCAAGGTTGAGGCAGACGGATTCCTATACAATATGGTTAGAATAATGGTCGGTACTCTTTTATTTGTATCAGAGGGTAAGATTAAATCCAGTGAGCTTGCCGACATAATCAGTAGCAACGATAGGTCCAGAGCAGGTAAAACTGCACAGCCTCAAGGATTGTATCTAAATAAAATAAACTATTAAAAGGGGGTATTACATTGACGGGAAATCAGCGTGAAATGGAAAGAAAAAACAGAAAAAGCCGTAAGGACAGGAAAAACAAGATTATTGCCTGGGTTGTTATTGCCGTGATTATTCTTGTTCTTGCAATAATGAAAATATGTGAAATAAACATAAATTCCGTCAAGGATCATTTTACTGATTCAAATGGTAATTTCACTCTTACACAGGGTGTTGTTGATAACAACTTCCCATATAACCTTGATTCCTCACAGGGCGTTGTAATGAAAAATGTAAATGGTAAATTGTGCGCTCTTACGCCGACAGGCTTTTCTGTAATCAACAGCAAAAATGCCGAGGAGGAATATGCGTTTTCTCACGGATACTTAAATCCGTTGCTTAAAAACTCGGGTATTTATACCTTGCTCTATGACCAAGGAGCAAAGCAGATGAGACTTGATGATACAAGCGGTAATGTGTATCAGCATAGTATTGACAGCAATATTTTGTGTGCAGATGTATCTAAAAACGGCAATGTCGCTTATTCGGCAACCTCGGATGAAAAAAAGTGTATTGTTTCTGTGATAAATAAGTCGGTGAAACAAAAATTTGAGTGTGCCGTTTCCTATGGATATGTTGTTGATGTCAGCATAAACGATGCAGGAAATAAGCTTGCGTTTGTAGCTGTAAACAGTGAAAATGCTCGTCTCAAATCAAAGCTTTTTGTATATACTGTTGGTGTTGATGAGCCAAAAGCGGAAATAGACCTTCCTGAAGGTAATATTATTGATATTGAGTATTCGTCCGACAGTATCTATGTTGTGGGAGAGTCATATATAGGCGTTGTAAATAACGGTAAAAAGTATAAATCCGTATTTGATAGCAAGACTGTAAATACCGTGTCATTTACCTATACTCCGTCAAATTATCTTGTGCTGGTATATAATGAGTTTAACAATTCAACTGAAAATACTATCGTCAAAATCAAGCCTAACGGCAGATTTGGAAAATCAGCATCAATAAGCGGTAACATCAAATCGGTTTCTGCATCTTCAAGCGTTGTTTCTGTTTTGACTACTAACGAGATTGTTTCCTTCAGTCTTGGTAATATGAAAGAGAAAAGCAGAGTTGAAACCGACGATTCCGTCAAATCTATTTGCAGAATGGGCTCGGATGTGTTTATTCACAGGCAGTCACTTATTGACGAAATTAACACCGCTGATAAGTAAGGAGTGATTGACTTGAATATAGTAGATATAGCTCTTTTGGTGTTGATTTCACTCATTATTTTTGCAGGCTTTAGAAAAGGTCTCGCCGCATCATTAGTGAGCATGCTTTCGTTTGTTATCGGAATACCTGTATCGTTGCACATAAGCAAAACCTATTCTTCGGTTGTTTACGATGAATATGTTAAACAGTTGTTGATAGATAGCTTTACAAAAAAGCTTAACGAGCAGGGCAGTATTGAAGAAATTACAAATAATATCAATAATACCGTTTCTTCGTTGCCGAGGTTTTTAACAAAGAATGTTGACCTTTCAATGCTTAATTCATTGTCAAACGACAACATAGTGGCATATTTTGAGGAACATGTTGCAGGCCCTATTGCTAATATTGTAATTGAAGCGATAATATTCTTAGTCGTCTTTGCTTTGATTGGAGCTGTGTGCGGAATAATCACTGCAATACTGAAGAAGCTTAATAAGAAAAAGAATATTCCGTTTAGCCGTACAAATAGATTTCTCGGTGCGGTATTCGGCTTGATAAAGGCAGCAGTGGTCGTTGTTGTGATTTCGGGTATAGCAAGCCTTGCTGTTGAAAATACAAGTAATCCAAATGATTTTATCAGTGCCTTGGATTCAAGTATAATCATTGAATTTGCTAACAAAAATAATCCTTTAATGTAATGATTCGGAGGTAGAATTATGGATGATTTTAAAAAGAATATGAGTGAGCTTTTTGATGGATGGAATACAATACCGAATTGGCTTTCTTTTATAAGGATTGCACTCATTCCCGTATTTGTTGTGTTGTTTTTAAAGGGACATATACTTACAGCGGTAATTGTTATGGCTTTAGCGGCAATTACAGATTTGTTTGACGGTAAAATTGCAAGGAAGTTCAATCAAATATCCAACCTCGGTAAGCTTCTTGATCCTATTGCCGATAAGCTTTCTCAAATGGCAATTGTAATTGTGCTTATTGTTACATATTGGGACAGTGCAATTAAGTATTTGTTTATGTTCTTTATTGCCAAGGAGGTCGTAATGATTATCGGCGGTGTAATACTTCTTTCTATGGGCATGCGACCGACTGCTGCTGAGATTTGGGGAAAGGTTGCAACAAATGTATTTTACATCGGTATGATTATTATTCTTGCACTCGGCGAAAACGGTGCACTATGTAAATACTTAAACGGCTTCCATCTTCCAAGTGCAGTAATATGGATAATCGTAATTCTTGCCGCAATCAGTGCGCTTGTATCACTTTTAGGATATGCACCGGGATTTATAAAGCAGTTGAAAAGTAAAAATTCAGATAAATAATTCATATATTTCTATTAAACAAGAGGTGACTTAATGAAACAGCAAATGTGTTCGCGCTGCGGCGAAAGACCTGCAGTGGTCTTTATTCAAAAGATGGAGGGAGATAAGGTTACTCCGGAGGGCCTTTGCATAAAGTGCGCAAGAGAGCTTAATATCGGCTCTATAAATCAAATGATAGATAAAATGGGTATTTCTGACGAGGAGCTTGAAATGGCATCGGAGCAGATGGCTAACTTTATGGAGAATATGGGTGATTTCAACTTTGACAGCCTCGGCGAGATGTTCAATCCCGACAATATGGACGGTGCTCAGACAATGCCTTTTTCGGAATTGTTCGGTGGTTCACTTGCACCGCAGGATAATGACGGCGGCAGCGACACAAATTCCGGCACTAAAAGACGCTCGAAGCGCCCGAAAAAGAATTCGCAGGATGAAGCAAGAAAATTTCTTAATACCTATTGTAACAATCTTACCGACCGTGCTAAAAAGGGTGAAATTGATAACATTATCGGCAGAGATAGTGAAATTTCAAGAGCTATACAAATTCTTTGCCGAAGAACAAAGAACAACCCTTGCCTGATTGGTGAGCCGGGTGTCGGTAAAACAGCTATTGCCGAAGGTCTTGCAATAAGAATTGCAAAGGGCGAGGTGCCTGCGCGTCTTGCCGATAAGGAAATCTATCTTCTTGATCTTACCGCACTTGTTGCCGGCACACAGTTTAGAGGTCAGTTTGAGGGTAGAATAAAAGGGCTAATTGACGAGGTTAAGCACGAGGGTAATATTATCCTCTTTATTGATGAGGTTCACAATCTTGTTGGAACCGGTGATTCAGAGGGTACAATGAATGCAGCTAATATTCTCAAGCCTGCACTTTCAAGAGGTGAAATTCAGGTTATCGGTGCAACAACCTTCAACGAATACCGCAAGTATATAGAAAAGGATGCAGCACTTGAAAGGCGTTTTCAGCCGATTAAGATTGAGGAGCCGTCTATTGATGATGCTTACAGAATGTTGCTCGGCATAAAGAGCTATTATGAGGATTATCATAAGGTGCGTATTTCGGATACACTTGTACGCAAGGCAGTTACAATGTCAGAGAGGTATGTGACCGACAGATACCTTCCCGATAAGGCCATTGATCTTCTTGATGAAAGCTGTACAAGAGCTAATCTCCGCAATCCTGCCATTAGTGAATATCAAATGGTGCAGGACAGAAAAAAGCTTCTTGAGGAGAATATTGAGCAGCTTTCGGCACCTGAGGAAAATGACACTATCGACTATGAGTTAATCACAAAGCTTAAAAGTGAAATATTCCAAATCGACGGTAAGCTTGATGAGTTAAAGGAAAAGGCAAGCGATAATCAGGTGCTTGAAATAGACCTCGCTTCAGTAATTTCACTTTGGACAGGAATTCCGGCAACGAAAATTGAGCAAAGCGATATTAAAAAGTTAGCATCACTTGAGGATGACCTTAAGGCACATATTATCGGTCAGGACGATGCAATATCAAAGGTTGCGAATGCAGTAAGACGCGGCAGGGTACAGATTAGCCCGAAAACAAGACCTCAGTCGTTTATATTTGTAGGTCCGACAGGTGTAGGTAAAACAGAGCTTGTTAAAAGACTTGCCGATTCATTGTTTGACTCACCGGAAAACCTTATCAGGCTTGATATGTCCGAGTTCATGGAGAAATTCAGTGTGTCAAGAATTATCGGCTCACCTCCGGGATATGTCGGCTATGATGATGCCGGACAGTTGACTGAAAAGGTTAGAAGAAAGCCGTATAGCGTAATTCTCTTTGACGAGATTGAAAAGGCACATAAGGATGTTCTTAACATTCTTCTTCAAATTCTCGATGAGGGCAGAATTACCGATGCACAGGGCAGAACCGTTAATTTTGAAAATACCGTTATTATTATGACATCAAATGCCGGTTCAACAGATTCCGCATCACTCGGCTTCAATAAATCTCAGGGCGACATTAACGCAGAGGTTACTATGAAAGCACTTGAGAGATTTCTTCGTCCGGAATTTCTCGGCAGGGTAGATGAGGTAGTTATTTTTAATCAGCTGACTCATGACGATTTTGAAAAAATTGCAAGGCTTATGCTTGATGAGCTTGTTGAAAGCTTAAAGGATAAGTCAATAGAGCTTTCCTATGACGACAGTGTTCCTGTTTTTCTTGCAAAGGAGGCTTACGGCTCCAAGAAGAACGCAAGGGGACTTAGGGATGCAGTAAGACGCAGAGTTGAGGAACAGCTTGCAAATGCAATCGTTTTCAATAATGATAAAAAGATTTCATCGTTTTCACTTTCTGCCGATGAAGAAATCAAAATAAATATAAAATAATTTCAAAAAATACTTGACTATTTGACGGTCATTAGTTATAATAATGACCGTTGATTGTGCGGGTGTAGTTCAATGGTAGAATCCCAGCCTTCCAAGCTGGTCGTGTGGGTTCGATTCCCATCACCCGCTCCAATGCGCTGATAGCTCAGCTGGATAGAGCAACTGCCTTCTAAGCAGTAGGTCGGGGG
>CAMGDK010000052.1 GCA_946042285.1 uncultured Clostridia bacterium
ATGCTATAATTGAAATAGGTGATAACATGAAAAGTAAAGCAATAATCGCTGTTGCAGGCAAGGGTGGAGTAGGTAAGACCTCGCTCAGCGCAACAATCGTCCGTTGTCTTGTGGAAAAGCATCCGGACAAAAAAATTCTCGCAATTGACGCCGATCCTGCTGTCGGCCTTTCAACCGCACTCGGCATTGATGTAAAAATGACCATTGATGACATAAGAAAGGAAATTATCGCCTCTGTCGATGAGGGTGATACAAGGGGTGCCGTTGAGCTTTTAGGCGAAGCGAAGTACAGAATTTTTGATGCTCTTGTTGAGACTGACGGATATTCATTTATTGCAGTCGGCAGGCCTGAAACGGCAGGCTGCTACTGCAAAATCAACTCCTATCTTAAAGAGGTTATTTCAATTCTTTCGGATGAGTTTGATTATGTGGTAATTGACGGCGAGGCAGGAATTGAGCAGATTAACAGACGAGTTATGGAAAAGGTAACTCATCTTCTCCTCATTACAGACCCAAGCAAAAAGGGTTGTCAGGTTATCAATACAATTAAGGGTGTTGCAGACGAGCTTGTTATGTATGACAAAATCGGCGCAATCGTTAACAGGATGGCAGATTTGTCACTTAAGGAATACATTGATACAAACGGTATTGAGGTGCTCAGCTACATTCTTGAGGATAAGAATTTATCAATGTTTGATATTCAGGGAGAAAACATATTCAATCTTCCCGAGGAGTCAAATGTTGTTAAGGGCGTCAGAGAAGCGCTGACGAAAATAGGGGTGATATAAATGAAGGATTTAAAGCATCTTATTTATTTTGAAAATCTGTTGCAGGAGGCTAATAACGAGCTTGTGCAGCAGGCAGTCGGTGATGGCAAAAAAGCAATTGCTTACACATGCTATCATATCCCTGAGGTTCTCCTCAATGTTGATGATTGCTTTTCGGTTAGGCTTCGAGCACCGAGAACAGGCTCAATGGATATAGCTACATATTATTTAAGCTCATATCTTTGCGGTTATTCAAAGGCTTTGCTCGAGAGAGGTATTGAGGGCGGCTACAATTTTCTTTCGGCACTCATCGGCTCTGAAACCTGCTCTGAAATGAATAGGACATACGAGCATTTTGAAATTTTAAATCTTATTCCTAATGATAAGTTTTTCGTTTCAATTCCCGACATTCCGTTTAAAATAGAGCCTCACACAGTTAAGCATTACAAAAATCAGCTTCAAACAAAGGTGCTTGACAAGCTTCACGAGGTATATGGTGCTGACATCAGCGAGGCATCACTGCGCAAGGCGGTTGAGGAGCATAATGAGGTTTGTCGCTTGATTACCGAAATCGGCGAATATAGGAAAGAGGATAATCCGAGAATTACAGGCTATGAATACCACATTCTCAACCTTGTTACATATTGTTGTCCTAAATATCTTATCATTGATAAGCTTAGAGAAACTGCCGAGGAGCTTAAGACTCGTGAGCCGGATGAAAAGAAAAGCTTTAGAGCAAAGGTTGTAGTTGTCGGCTCGGAAATGGATGATCCCGATTTTACAAAGCTTATTGAGGAGTCGGGCGCACTTATTGTAGCTGATCGCTTTTGCTTCGGTGCTATGCCCGGCAGAGAGGTTATCGAGCTTACAGACGACGGCGATGTATTAGAGCAGATTGTTCTTCACTATATGAATCACAGTCAGTGTCCCCGTTACATGAGTCAGGACAAGGTGCACGGCAGAAAAGAGTATGTAAGACAGCTTGTTAACGACTATCACGCAGAGGGCGTAATTTACGAGCAGCTTAAGTTCTGCGAGTATTGGGGATATGAAAGAGCACTTGCCTCACATATCATAACAAATGAGTACGGTATCCCGTCTGTTACTGTTGACAGGCAGTACACCGCTAATGCGTCAGGTCAGCTTCGTACAAGAGTTCAGGCTTTTGTTGAAAGCCTTGAAATTAAGAGAATACAAAAGGCAAAGGAGGGTAAATAATGGGCTTCCTTAAAAATCTTTGGGTTAATCAGCCAAGTAATCTCGGTAAGCTTCATGAGGATAAAACAGGCATAATGAAGCATAGAGAATGGAGAGGTGTCAGAGACACGCTTTACGATTACGGCAGATGGCTTGTTACATGGAAGGATATAGCCGTAATGGCTGCAAAGGCTCCCGTTTCAACAGTTAAGGGTATTTGGAATTATCGTTGGATGGCGAGCTATCTTTCGGCGCCTGCTTGGGTTGACAGGCATACAGAGGGACTGCGCGGTCCGCAGCTTCGTATTACTCATCTTCACATGAACGGTCTTGTTAAGGGCACAACAGATATGATTAACATGCTCTTGGCAAACGATAAGCATTTCCACAAAAATCCTAAGGATGCAGACAGAATTGTAAATGTCGATGAAATCTTTTCGTCTGAGCTTATTGCCGGCTTCCCGAATCTTTTGGATAACCATGTGTCAACCGTTCCGATCTTCCTTTCATCAATGGTTGACCAAAACATTACTCCTCATTACCTTGATATTACGGAAAGCTACGGCGTTCCTGCCGATGTTTGTCCTCTGCCTTCGGCAGAGGCAGGCGTTGCAATCAACGATGACTATCCGCTTGTCGGTAAATGCTCAATCACATGTAATATGCCGTGTGACGGCTCTGTAATGAACTCTGCATATATTGACAGAAGATTTAATATTCCTACTCATGTTATCAATGTTCCGTTGAGATATAACGGCGAGGATGTTCAGGAATACGCAGTTGAAGAGGTTAAGAGCTGCATTAGATTTATTGAGGAGCAGACAGGTGAAAAATTCGATTGGGATGCTTTCTTTGCTGCCATGAGAAATTACAACCAACAGCTTGAGTATGAGCTTCAAAAGTGGGAGGTTAACAGAACCGATTATCCGCAGATGACAGGCGCAACCTTCTGGCTTTACAGGCTTTTCTATTTCCACATTTCCGGTGGATTTAAAAAGAATTTCCTGAAGATAGATAAAAAGGTTAACAAGCTTATGCTTGATGCATACGAAAAGAAAACTCCCTGCTCAAAGGAAATGCGTCACAGAGCTATCGTTTGGTCCTGCCCTGCAAATTATTATACGAACCTTGCAAACTGGCTTGAAAACTGCTGGGGTATCAATGTTGTAATGGATATGGAAACAATGATTTCATATTTAATGTATGATACCGAGGATAAGGAAAAGGCTCTTGCAACCTATGCAAAAACTCTTCAGCGCACAACAATGAGAAAGCATACAAAGGGCGGCTATCAAAATGTTGTCGATGAGCTTTGGAGGATTGTTGACGAGTTTAATGCAGATATGGTTATTATGTATGACCAGATTTCCTGTAAGGGTATGGACGGTCTTGTAGGTGTGTTTGACGATCAGGCGAGAGAAAGGAATGTCAGCTTCATTTGGGTACCGCAGGATCTTATGGACCCAAGGACAATTTCAAGACGCGACATGCGTGAAAATATCAATAAGTACATGATGACAGTTCTTCAAGAGGAGCCTGTTGACCCGACACTTGTTGATTTTGATGATTCACTTGCTTGGTAAGAGCATACTTAATGGCATAAAGGAGATTTTGAATAATGAAATATTTTGGCGGATGTGATGTAGGCTCAACCTACGCAAAATGTGTAATACTTGACGAAAACGGCAAAATCGTTGCCGATTCAACCGTAAGGAGTAAAATCAACCCTGTTGCAAGTGCCGAGCTTGCGCTTGACGAGGCAATCTCAAGGGTTGACGACATCAGCTCTGCAAAGGAGCTTGCATATCTTATCGGTACAGGCTACGGCAGAAACAAGGTTCCGTTTGCCGATGAAAACATTTCCGAGATTAGCTGTCACGCAATGGGTGTTCATGTAACAAATCCAAGCGTTAAGGCTATTATCGACATCGGCGGTCAGGATGTTAAGGGTATCGCAATTGACACGGACGGTACGGTTAAAAACTTTGCCATGAATGATAAGTGTGCTGCAGGTACAGGACGCTTCTTTGAGGCTATGGCTAACGCATTTGAAATGAGCCTTCCTGAGTTTTGTAAGCTTTCACTCAACGCGAAGAATACTATTCCTATCACTGCACAGTGTACGGTTTTTGCAGAGAGTGAGGTTATTTCTCTTGTAGGCGAGGGTAAGCCTATGGACGAGATAGCAGCAGGCATTCAGCTTGCCGTTGCAAAAAGATGCTTTGTAATGGCTAAAAAGGCAGGCGCAACAGACAGCATAACTCTTACAGGCGGATGTGCTAAAAACGACGGTCTTAAAAAAGCAATCGAGCATGTGCTTAAAATTAAGGTTGTTGACCTTGATACTGATCCACAGCTTATGGGCGCACTCGGCGCAGCAGAATATGCAAGACAGAAAGGAATGGCGTAATGAGTAAGCTTTTAATTGCAATAGTTAAAATCGGAATTGTACTTTTAGTTCTTTTTGCAGCAACATTTACCGTATATTTCGGTAATTTCGATATGAAGCTTGTCAGGAAGATTTACGATAAGCTTCAGCCGCATTACGATAATCTTGAAAAGGACAGAAAGCTTTAATGACCTTATATGACAATTATATAAAGCAAATAAAAAGCCTTTTACCACAGGGTAAAAGGTTTTGCTCTAATGACAAAACAGTTGCCAAATCCGACAAAAATGCAATTCTGCTCTTAAGGGACACCGCTTATGAGCTCGGCGGCAGTCAGCTGCCATGCGTCAGCACAATGGCAGTCAGCAGCTCTATATGCTTTGATGATTCTGTTACCGTAATAGGTAAGGATATTTATGAGATTAGCAAGGACTCACCGTTTGCAAAAATTGTTTTTATCGAAATTGATGATTTAGACGAGGAGGCGGCGTTTGACAAAATCAAGGAGCTTGAGCTTCTTCGCTACAAATTCTGCATCGACGGTCTTATGACGAGAGCGTCCGCCTTGAGCATGCGAGAGCAGATAAGAGTCAGTAAAAAAGCGGTAAGCAGCAAGCTGTCATTTGCAGATTACGGCAGTGCAATTATCAATGAGTATAAGAAAAATCCGTTAGTCAAAAGCGTTGAAGTGATTTTTGTTACACAGCTTGAGTCGTTTGATGAGATTTCAGCCGTTGCCGAAAGGATTAAGTCAACAACCTCTGCGCTTAATCACATACTCGACAATGTGATTTTTGATTGCTCTACATGTAATCTTAAGCCGATATGCGATGAGGTTGACGGTATGAAGGAGCTTCATTTCAAAAAAAGCAAAGCATAATTTCCTTTAATGTTAGTACAACACATCACCGTAAGGGCGAACATTGTTCGCCCGCATGCGCCACCTCTTAAGAAAGTCCAACTGCATAAGAATACCGTAGGGGCGAACATTGTTCGCCCGCATGCGCCACCTCTTAAGAAAGTCCAACTGAATAAGAACACCGTAGGGGCGAACATTGTTCGCCCGTTATTTTTTTGCATTAAATGTACATCTTAAAATGACTATTATACGACACGCGTCTATTAAAATAGTGATTCTTGTCAAGTCAAATAGTCGGATTTTGTAAAAAATCGCCAAAGGTTACAAAAAGGTTACAAAATCGTTGTTGACATTTGCCATAGATTACTAAACTCCTTTTATGATAGAATGCCTCTCGATGTTAAAAAAGGAGGCGCAGACAATTGAGAAAGATAGTTAAAAACAGCGTTATCACGGTTTTATTTGTCCTTGTTATATTATCGGTTTTCCCTACAACAGCTTTAGCAAAAAATTACGAGCCAAGGCTTACTGCTCCGGCAGGTGAGCCTTATTACACAAGAGAGCTTAATGTTTATTCACAAACAGGCTACGGCATGCCAAACTGCGTTGCCTATGCCTACGGCAGAATTTACGAGATTAACGGCACTGCTCCGCTACTTAACAGAGGTAACGCAGGTCAGTGGTGGTTTATCAACAAAAGTAACGGCTATTATGATTACGGCAGTGAGCCGAGACTCGGTGCAGTAGCTTGCTGGTCAAATCATGTGGCAGTCGTTGAAGGCGTGTCTCAAAGCGGTGCGGTTACGGTATCGGAGTCACATTGGGGCGGCACATATTTTAACACAAAGACATTTGCAAATATGTATTCTCACTATGGCCAAAGATTTTACGGTTATATTTACACCTATAATCCGCAAGATGAGGATGAAGAAGCTCCTGCTTACAAAATGGAGGAAACATATTTTGCCCCTCAGGAAAAGAACTGCTTTACGGCACTTGAATTTGCGGTAAATACAAATTCAAGAATGAATCCTAACACTAATGCTCTTTTTGCAATGGACTAATAAAAACAGTCAATCCTGCATGTTCGTCATGCGGGATTTTTTATTGACAATTTTCATGTATATATTATAATGAAGATAATAATTAAGGAAGGTATTTTAATATGCACAAACAACTTGCAAAAACGCCGCCGCTTGGATGGAATAGCTGGGACTGCTTCGGCGCAGGAGTAAACGAGGAGCAGTTAAGGGCAAATGCAGACTATATGGCGAAAAATCTCAAGCAGTACGGCTGGGAGTATATTGTTTGCGATATTCAGTGGTATGAGCCAAAGGCAAAGGACAACGACTATTTCAGCTTCACTCCGCTTAATATGGATGAGTACGGCAGACTTATGCCGGCGGAAAACCGTTTCCCGAGCGCCAAAAACGGCAACGGATTCAAGGATATTGCAGACTATTGCCACTCGCTCGGGCTTAAATTCGGTATTCACATTATGAGGGGTATTCCCCGTCAGGCAGTACACGCCGATATGCCGATAAAAAACAGCAGGCATACTGCAAGAAGAGTTGCACATCATTTTTCCGTTTGCTCATGGAATACCGATATGTACGGCATGTATAACTGTGAGGGCGCACAGGATTACTATAATTCAATATTTGAGCTTTATGCTTCTTGGGGTGTCGATTTTATAAAGTGTGACGACATTTGTGTTACGGAATTTCGTCAGTGGGACAATCCGTATTCTGCCGACTATGAGATTGAAATGATTAGAAAGGCTATTGATAATTGCGGTAGGGATATGGTGCTTTCGCTTTCACCCGGACCTGCTCATATTGAGAATGCAGATCATCTTTCGGCAAACGCAAATATGTGGCGTATGACAGGTGACTTTTGGGATGATTGGGGCAAGCTTCATGATATGTTTGACAAGTGCTTGCTGTGGCAGGATAGAGTTAAGCCGGGTAATTATCCCGATTGCGACATGCTCCCGCTTGGCAGATTGTCCAAAAACGGCACATGCCACGGTCCGCAGGACAGAATGACGCAGTTTACCAAACCTGAGCAGCTTACCATGATGAGCCTTTGGGGTATATTTAAAAGTCCTCTTATGATGGGTGGAAATATGCCTGACAATGATGAGTGGACTCTTTCGCTTCTTACAAATGCAGAATTTATGAATATGCACAGAACCTCGTACGGCGCGCATCAGCATTTTAGAGAGGAAAATAACGGCAAGGGCATTATAATATGGGTGTCAAACTCATGCGCCTGTAAATATGCGGCTGTCTTCAACACCGATGATAATGCGCAGGAAATACAGCTTGATATTTCGCAAATATTGATGCCGGATACGAGCTATCATTTTTATGATATATGGAATAAAAAGGAGATTGGAGAGTTCAAAAACGCCTTTTCTGCCACCATTGAACCTCACGGCGCAGGCTTGTATAAGATATACTGATAAAACAAAAAGAGACTTGAACGATTATGTTTAAGTCTCTTTTTTGCCGTAATTGAATTATCTTACTGCATCCGATACTGCGTCTCCCGCCTTGTCAATTGCACCGCCTACACCGTCTGCAACATCGTCAACACCTTCGGCAAGGTCGTCGCCTACATTCTGTGCATTCTCGCTTACATTGTTTGTCGAAGATGCACCTGATGTTGTTACTGTTGTAGATGTTACATCGGTAGCGGATGTTCCTGTTGAGGTTGTGCTTTCAAGAGTGTCGTTATTGGCACAGCCCATAAATACTGTTGCGATTACTGCAATCGCCATCATTATTATTAAAATTTTACTTTTCATATTAAATACTTCCTTTCGATAGTATGATAACCTGATTTGATGATTTTATTCAAAAATTTTTATTTGGTAAGAGTTCCGCCGTCGGAATAGAGTAAGAGCATAATATCGTCCTCTTTACCCGTTGAACTGTTAACATAGATTAACACCTCTTCGCCCGTTTCCTTGCTTCTGCACCAAAATTCATAGCAGGCCGCCTCTGTGCCGTCCTCTCTTGGAATAAAGCATTTTTTACTGCCTAACACTGTCAAAAATCTGCTGATTGATTTTTGAGCCTCCTGCCTTGTGATTTTTCCGCCGAATTCATCTCTTTGTCTGTGATTTACAAGGTATCCCTCAGCCTCAAAGGAAACCGGCTTGCCGTCACTCATTGATATTCCTACCTTGATTAAATCGGCATAGTAGGTTATACCGTCCTTTTTGTATGCATAATTTATCGTGCATATATTATTTTCCGTCATATAATATGTGCTCGTCATATCCTTGTACCCGAGAGAAGAAAGATACTTTTTACCTATTTCAACTGCATCGCTTTTTTTGATTTTCGAGCTGCTTATCTTACCGCCGTAAAGAATATAAAGCACATAGCCTCCGCGCTTTGTTATTCCAACGGTTTTTTGACCGTGTGCAAATACATAGCATTCAATTTTTCCTGCTTCCTCGTTGACAAAGCTAATCTCGTTTGCATTGCAATTCAGTGCGGCGGCGGCAACATCCTTGGCATCGTCCTTAGATATTTCCTTGCTGCCTTTTATTAGCATTGATTCTCTGTTTAATACCGCATCGGCAAACGGACCATCATACAAAAGTGTAGGGAAATCCTTAAAACTGTCTTCGGCATCGCTTAAATCACTGCCTAATGTGTTAACTTGAACACCACCGCTTTTAACGCTGTTGTTGGTGATTTTAGCTCCGTTATTGCAAATCATAACCATTGAGTCAACCGACGATTTCAGCTTTTTGGCATATTCAAGGAGAGTTGCTAAATTTTTATGCTCCTCGTCGGTTATTTCTTCACCCGAAGTAACCTTTCTTGCGATATAGGTTGAGTAGTCCGATGCCTGACTTATAAATTTGTAGGTTGAGCTTAAATTCATTTGTCCGACAGGTAGGCGTGAAAGCGCCTCCTTTGCGTTTGTACATTCGGAGTATAAATCTCCGCTTATCTCAATGAGCATTTTATCCGAGCTCGAATAAATGCTTTTAGTGAGATTTGTTTCAATGCTGTCAAGATTTTCCGATAGCTCATTAAGACTTTGCTGATAAGAATTTTCAAGTCTTGCCTTGTAGCTGTTTGCCTCGTTCATGTTTTTTACGGAATATCCTCCAAGCACTGCCACAAGCACAACTGCGTAGGAAAATAATCTTATATATCCTCGTTTTGTCATTGCATTACCTCCGAAAATATTTTTTACCAAAAATAAAAAAACATTCAAAAAAATGTTTAATTCATTGTATATATGTGATATCTGTCTCTTATACACATCTGACGCTGCCGACGAAGGCTTAGGTGT
>CAMGDK010000053.1 GCA_946042285.1 uncultured Clostridia bacterium
GGTCTTGACGCATTTGAGCGCCAGCTTAAGAGATTTGACATCAAGGTGTCAGGTCCGGACAGCGACACCGTTTCAAAGTTCTTCAAGACTGCCGATTCGGCAGCACTTTTTCCGGAGTTTATCTCTCGTGCAGTTAGACAGGGCATGGAAACAAACAGCAAGGTTGACAACATTGTTGCAGTTACAACTAACATTGACAGTCTTGACTATCGCACTATTGATGCATCCTCTCTTGATAACGAGGATATTGACATTGTAACAGAGGGCAATGCGTTCCCTGAGGTCACTATCAAGGTAACGGACAAGCACACAAGACTTAAGAAATACGGCACAATGCTCACTGCTTCATACGAGGCAATCAAGTTCCAAAAGCTTGACATTTTCTCAATCGCACTTAAGAAGCTCGGTGAATGCATTGCCCGCACACAGTTTAAAAATGTGATCGATGAGTTTAGTGAGATGGCTGTTGAGCATGTCATTGCTTCAAGCAACACAGAGCTTACATACTCTGACCTTGTATCACTCTGGTCTGCACTTTCGCCATACAACATGACAACGCTTATCTGCAGTAAAAAGAGTGTTGAGGCTATCCTTGCAATGCCTGAATTCAGAGACGCAAACGCAGGTCTTGATTTCCACGGCACAGGCAAGCTCGTAACACCGTTTGGTGCCGAAATCATTGTCAGTGAGCATGTTGGCGACAAGGCAATCTTCGGTCTTGACAGGAATTACGCCATTGAAAAGGTACAGGCAAGTCCAATAACAACAGACTTTGACAAAATCATTGACCGTCAAATTGAAAGAGCAACAATCTCAACAATCGTTGGCTTTGCACCTATTTTCTCATCTGCTATGCAGGTGCTTACTCTCGCAGAGTAAAGGGAGGCGTCAAAATGACTGATTTAACGCTTATCAAGGACGAGCTGAACTCTGTTATGAAGCTTGATGACAGCGAGATTGAAGACAGCGAGCAAATTATCACCGCGGCGGCGCAATATATTTTTTCCGTTCTTAAAAATAAGGAAAACGAAAACGATTCTTCAATCGTTCACCTTTGCGCTGCCCGTGCATATTATCAAATCCTTTTAATCAGTCAGCGTGATGATGTAACCTCATTTAAGGCGGGTGACGTTTCGTTTTCAAGGGCGTCATCCGACCTTGAAAACGCTCAAAGGCTTTATGAGCTTGCGCTCGAGCAATCCTCTGAGCTTTTAAATTCTTCAGGCAGCACAACTGCCTTTGCGTTTAAGGCGGTGTAAAAATGAACTACGGACATTTGATTAAAAAGCAGCTTTGCAAAATCGGCGTGCCGATATATCTTCAGGACGGCGAATGGACATCAATGCCGTTTCACGCAATGATAAATTATTTGTGGCGCAAGAAAAGCTCATCCTTTGAGCCAAACGCAACACCTATCGGCTTAACAATGCAGGATTACTACCTTTACATAGGTCCAAAGGATCACGACATTCTTGCCTTGTCCGATGATGCGCTCGTGATTTGCGGTGACAGAAAATACACCTTTTCAAAGCGTGACGCCGTAAGAATTGATGATGAGGTTTACTATTACAGCGCAATACTGAAAAAGGTTGAGGAGACAGAATATGAAGAGTATTAACAGCTATCCCGACAGGGTTGTGCAGGCACTCAAGACAGGCGGCTATCTAAACGAATTTACTATTACAAGGGCATTTCCGAAAACGGCAAAGCCCTCTCCCCTTACTCACTCGATTATCACAGTGGGTATTGACAGCTTTGAGCTCAGTACAGCCGCAATAGGCGCTAATACAAAATGCGGTGACTTAAACATTTTCGTGGATATTTACATTCCCGTAAAGCTTGGCGGAAAAAGAATTAACACGGCACTTCATAATGTCTATAACGCCTGCACTTATCTTGAGCCGTGCAAAATCAAGGCAGGAAGAACTCATTTTGACAGCAGTACACAGGCATACAAAACAGAGGTAATCATTACATTCAACAACGAATTTCAAATAGGAGGTGAGGTGTAGTGCAGGAGGAATTAGCAAATGCCGAAATGCTCAGCGAAATAATAAGACTCGACGGCAAGCGCTATGACAGCAGCACTCAGGGCAATGGCGAATAATATTTTGAGGAATGAAATTTTGTTTGAGTACAAGGGGATTTCCTTCCCCGTAAATCCGAGCACCGTTGAGGTATTTAACGGCAGAAGCGTAAAGGTTAAATCTGCGCACGGCTCTAATCCCATTACTCAGGATTTAGGTGCCAAGCCGACCGAAATAAAAGGCAGCGGTACCTTTTACTGCGACGATGCAAGGGAGAGGTGCGAGCGCCTTGCACATCTCACAAGGGAAAGCGGCTCGGGCTGGCTTCACTGTCCGTATTGCGTGCCTATCATGGCATACCTTACTTGCTTTGAATACAAGGCTGACAGCAATAAAAGCTCTGTAAGCTACAAATTTGAGCTTATTGAGGACTGCTCGGCGACAAACCCCGTCAGGCTGTTTGAATACACGCAGGCAGTTGCCGGTGACAATGCATTCATCATCGCAAGCAGAGAGGGCGTTTCCGTCAACGACATCATGGCACTAAACGACTACAAAACGCCGTTTGACATCAAGGAAAAGGACAGGGTGAAGATACGATGAGAGTTACACTGATAAACACCGATAAAAAAGAATTTGAGCTCACCGCAATAAGTGAGCTCACTTTAATTCAAGGCATCGGTGCCGCATGCGACGCTGCTTCAATCAGCTTTTATGACGAGAGGAGCATGGGTGAAATCCTAAAGGTTGAAATATATATCGGTGACAGGCTTGTGTTCAACGGCTTTTGCGACACTCAGCACGAGACAAGGCAAGGCGACGGATACAGCGTGTACATATACGCCCGTTCGAGCGCGTGCATTTTAGTTGACAGCAAATCACAGCCGTTTAGCTTTAACAAACCGAGCGCGCGTCAGCTATTTGTAAGCTACGCAAGAGATAAGGGCTTTCACTATGCCCTGCCGGAAATTATCTGCAACGACATGTACGAGGTGTCAATAGGCACATCATGCTTCGGCGCAATCAACAACTTTGTCAGCCTTATGACCGGCAAGGAGATATACGCCGATGCAAAAAACTTCATTAGGCTGCGAGAGGAAAGCGACAACATCAAAACGCTTGACAGCTTGCGCCTAATCTCGCTCACAAAAATCATCAACAGAAGTGAGCCTCTCAAAATAATTCACTACAAGAAAACCTTGAGCGACAGCTACAATATTCACGCCATGTCAAGGCTTGCCGACAGGATTGATATTTGCCGTGAGGATTACATCAACCTAAACTCCCTGCCTCAATGGCAAAGGGATTTCACGGCAGGTCAAAGGCTCAAGCGCTCATTTAACAGCTACAAGATTGCAAAGGCGACAATCAGCGGCTGGTGCGACGATAATATCGGTCAACGCTTTAGCTGCTGCGCACCGGAGCACCTTGACGACTACGCCTTGACAGAGAAAAAATACTGCTTCAACGCGTCGGGCGAAACTACTGTGCTGACGCTGAAAAAGAGGATTGAAACGGAGGAAATAACCTATGTGGATTAGCAGACAGATTATTAAGCCGGAGCAACAGCCGGCAGTACAAAATGCAAAGGTTACAATGAACGCCGAGGGAGAAATCGAGGCGGTTTACAGCGGTGTTGAAAGAGCGCTCACGATTTACTCGCCTTACGGATACACCTACTCCGTTCCGCGCGGCGAGGAGCTTTTGATTGCAAAAAGCGACGGCTCGCAGTCTGCACTCGGAGTTGAAATGCACGCCTCGGGCATTGCTCAGGGCGAAATCCTAATTCAATCAAAATCCGGTGCAAGCATTTATCTTAAAAAAAACGGCAGTGTTGTTATCAACGGTCTTATCATCAACAAGAGAGGTGAAATAGAAAATGGCTGACGAAAATGAAATTAACAAAATGCTTTTCTCTATAAGCAAAAGAATAGAATGCAAGCTCGGCAGCTTTTATCCGGATGCACATTACGGAAGCTTTTACCCATACAAAAGCAACAAAAAATTACTTCTTTGCGCAATAAGGCAGGCGCTTGCGTCTTATGACGGAGTGTATGCTTTGTCGTTAGAGGAGGTCGCAGGCGTAGTAAATATTCACATAATGATTAACAACGAAGAAAGGGTGGTGCGTTTTCATTGAAATACACATACGAGGATATTCTCGAAAATATGAAGCTTGAATACCAAAACGCTGCATACAGAGATGTCGGCAAAAACTCAACTGAGGAAATGGTGCTTAAGACTCTTGCAACAGAGCTTTTTTCTCTTTCGTGCTACGGTGATTATATTTTAAAGCAGGCGTTTGTGCAAACGGCTACCGGCAAGCATCTTGATATGCTCGGCGCAACAAGAAAATGCGAAAGAAAAAGCGGCGGCAAGGCATCGGGCAAGCTTATATTTGCAGTCCTTGATCCTCCCGACAAAGGCATTTTGATTAAAAAGGGTACAATCTGCTCCGTCGAGAACGAGCCGTTACTGCAATACGAAACAATAAGGGATGCTATACTTGAGCCCGGATTTACCGAGATAGAGGTTTCCGCTCAGGCACTCGACTACGGCTCAAAATATAATGTTGAAGCCGAGACGATAAATGTTATGGTTAACGCGCCTGTATCTATCGGTGCGGTTATAAATTTTGAAGCGTTCACCGGCGGATATGACGGCGAAAGCGATGAGGCATACAGAAAACGAATTATTGATGCGTTTGAGACACCGTCCTACTACCTTAGCAGAAAGGAAATCAAAAACAGAATTCTTCAATGCGAGGATATTATTGATTGCTCTGTGCCGGAAGTGAGAGGCGACAATGCAGTCACAATTGCCGTAAGAGGTAAATCGGACAGTGATGTTCAGGAGCTTCGCAGCAAGCTGTCGGATTTAGTCGGCATCGACCGACTTTTAGGAATCGGGCTCAATGTTTTGGCTGCTGAAAGCGTAGGCGTTGACATAGAAATTGCAGTGCGCTCAAAATTCAGGCTTGATCAAGATGAAATTGAGCAAAGCATTATATCGTTTGTAACGGATTATTTCAGCGGTGAAAAGATAGGTGAATCGCTTTCAATCGTTCCTATCATCAAATATGCTTACGGCTTTAATGATATTTATAATGTAGAAATTCACAGTGAAAGCATTAAATTCGATTCTATTTCATGCGATTGGAACGAATACCTAACTCTAAACAAGGTTACGGTGAGATTTTATGAATAAAAACAATATATTTTACAAGCGACTTGAAGGGCTTTTGCCTGTAATTCTTGATAAAAACGATTTTCGCACAAGAGGTCTTATTGCCGCATGCGCATCCGGAATTGATATGATCAGCGCTTATCTTGACGAGGTGTATGCCGAATGCTTTGTTGACACTGCACAGGGCTACGGACTTGAAAAGCAAATTAAGCTTTTAGGCTTTGAAAAGATATATCTGCCGGAGGCAAGAAGAAGCACAATCAAGGAAAACTATTGCAAGAGTGCGCAGGTGCGTAGCCTTGAAGAAATGAACAGCGAGCTGTTAAAGCTTAACGAAGGCTGCTATTTTACATCCGACAATTACCAAATCACTATTCACGGACTCCCGATTTGTCTTATCAGCCGTCTTGACGACCTTGGCAAATTCATCAATAAATTTATCCCGCCGGGAGTAAGAGTTGTGATTGAGGAGGCGGATTTCAACGCTGACTTTGAATTTTTGGATAGCACGGACTATACATTCAGCACATTTGACGGATTTGACTGTCCGTTCTCGGTATATGACACATTTTAACAGGAGGAATTATGAGCAGTTCAAAAAAAACAGACTATATACGATTAAACTTGTGGGTGGAATCCGACAAGCCTAAAAGAGAGGATTTTAACAACGACAACTATATTATTGATTCAGCTATCGGCAGTCACTTCAGCAATTTTGTCACGCACATTACCGACGAGGAAAGAACGAAATGGAATCAGGGTGCGTATGTCGGAGTGTACTTCGGCGACGGTGATTTAACAAGAACGATTGAGGCTGACTGTCCCTTTAATCCAAGGGTTGTTATCGTTTACGCAAGCGGAAAGCCCTCCTCTGTCGTAAACTTTTCGCATGGTAAAAAGTATAACTATCACGCAGTTTCAACGGGAGCGGGTGACACGGCAGGCGTACACTTGATACCGGGAACCAAAAGCTTTACCGTAACTCAACAGGTTTCATCAAACGATTTCAACAATGAGTTTTCTTCGTTCAATGAAGCCGGAACGGGATATATTTACATCATGCTCAAATAACATGATGCAACTCATATACGCACTCCGCCATTGCATATAATATAACGAGCTATGCAGGAGTGAGAATATGAAAAAGCAATACTTAATGCTGTCGGTGCTTGGTGCGTTAGCCATTGTGCTGACAGCATTTTCTTATCAATCAAGACAGGGTGCGCTCGACGGCTTAATGATGTCAATAAACACAATCATTCCGTCTCTTTTACCGTTGCTTATTATATTTTTGCTAATTATGAAATCGGGCGCAAGAGATGCGCTGGGAAGGCTGTTTGGATTTGTTGCAGTTAAGCTATTCAATCTGCCGCACACTGCTATTACTGCAATTGTACTTGGACTTGTGGGAGGATACCCCACCGGAGCTCTGCTAACAAAGGAACTTTTTGACAGCGGTGACATCAGCGCAAATCAGGCACGGCGAATAATGCGGTTTAATTTTTGCGGCGGCTGCGGATTTATTATTACGGCGCTCGGCACTGCAAGACTCGGAAGCAGCAGTGCGGGACTGATTCTTTTTGCATCAAATGTAATCAGTGCAGTCGTAATCGGCTTTGCATTATCATTCATTGAAAAGAGAGAGCGCATGGAATTTTATTCGTTTTCTCCTAATTCAAGCGGACTTGATGTGTTGAACGATGCAACGCTGTCTGCCGTGCGAAGCGTTTTGAGCATTACGGCAATCGTCACGCTTTTCTCGGCATTTACTGCTATCGTGCCAATCAGCGACACGCTTTTGCCGTTAATCGAGATAACATCGGGACTGTGCGGCAGGGCGGATTTCTCTATTACGCAAACGGCGGCGTACCTGTCGTTCGGTGGGATATGTATTCATCTTCAAATTCTCGGCACAATCAAGCAATTCGGGATGAAATATTTTGATTTTTTCTGCTTTCGTATAATCGGTGCCGTGATTTCGTACGGTGCGGCATGGTTGCTTGCAAGGATTTTTCCGAGTGATGTGCCTGTGTTTTCGAGCATAGCACAGCCGATCGAGGCATCAAGCATGAACACGGCATTGTCCGTGCTGATGATTTTGGGGTGCTTTGTAATAGTACTTGATGTAAGAGAAAAGAAGATTAGGATATAATATACCGATTGTATATTATATTCCCTTTTCCTCCAAAAAATATTACACCAATGTACAAGTAGGGACAGTCCCTATTTGTACATTGTGCAAAAAAACGGGTGAACAAATTGTTCGCCCGTTTTGATTTTAACTCTTTTTAGTTGTGGTTTTGTCCTTATCCTTTTCTTTATCCTTATCCTTTTTATCCTTATCCTTGTCTTCCTTCTTTGTTGTTGTCTTCGGCTTTGAATACTTACTGTACGTCTTATAGTTTTCCTCACCGTCAACAGTTCTTGTCAGAGTATAGGATTTGCCGCTTTTTTTAATATCGATTTTAACCTCACCCGGAGTAATATCCTCCTTTGCAAGCACCTTGCAGGTGAGTGTACCGTTTTCGGCATAAACAGACAGCTTAATATCACACGCAGAGTCGTTTACAAACTGAAAGTCCTGTGTGTTCCACTGAACAGTAGCGTCGCCGCCGAGCGGAACATAGGTAATCTCAAGCGAATGGCACGCCCTGACCTTAATTTTAAGGTTTGCCCTGAGCACTGCCTGAAAAATTGTTGAGCTGACCTGACAGATTCCTCCGCCCAGACCGTCAACAAATTCCTTGCCGTTAACGACCTTTGCCTCCTCATATCCTGCAAGAATTGTCCTTTTTCCTACTGTTTGATTAAAGCTAAAGGTTTTACCTGCCGGAATTTTGAGATTATTAAGGTGTTCAACCGCTGAATGAATATTATTTGTTCTTGTTACATTTGAAGCGGTATAGTATGTAGTATATGATGAAATTTCGTAAGGATAGCTGCCGTTTGTATCCTTTGTCAAAGCGGGATAAACCGTGTTGGTTTGCGCCTCCTTAAAGGTTGTGGCGGTATCCTCCGTTGTGCGCATTGTTGTGGTTGTTGCCTCTGTCTGCTCGCTCGATTCTTCGCTTGCCGCTTCATTATCCTTATTGATTTGCGAGCAGCCTGCAAGCACCGAAAGCAAAAACAATACGCTAAGTGCGAATGCTGAAAATCTTTTCAATTATTATTTCTCCTTATAAGGCTTTTTCTCGTTAACCCAATTTTCCTTGATAACCTGCCTTGCCCTTGCAACCGAAAGAGCATCCTTAGGAATATCATCGGTAATAGTTGAGCCTGCTGCTATATACGCCTTGTCCCCCACCTCGACAGGTGCGATAAGGTTTGTGTTGCAGCCTATAAACGCACCGTCGCCGATAGTACAACGGTGCTTGCTTTTACCGTCGTAGTTACATGTAACGGTTCCGCAGCCGAAATTGACATCTGCGCCGACATCACTGTCGCCGATATATGTTAGGTGAGCGCTCTTGCTGCCCTCGCCCATAACTGAATTTTTAACCTCTACAAAATTGCCGATATGGACTCCCGACTTAAGCACTGAATTTGCCCTTACCTTAACAAACGGACCTGCATCAACATTGCTTTCAACAGTGCTGTCAAGGATTTTGCAATTATCAAGAATTACATTGTCGCCGATTGTGCCGTTATCAATATATGTGTTAGGACCGATTGTACACCCTTCACCGATAACCGTGTCGCCGATAATAATTGTATTTGGAAGAATAACGGTTGAGCCGCCGATTTTAACATTCTTTCCAATCATTACTCCGTCTGTGCACGGAATATCAACACCGCTTACCATAAGGGCGTCGTTGATATTTCTCCTCATGATATTATTGAGTATATTAAGCTGTCTTCTGTCGTTTGCGCCGAGCACAACCTCGCTGTTTTCAACAACATACGCGCCCGCATTCTTGCCTGCCGATATTAAAATTTCAAGACAGTCCGTAAGATAATACTCGTTTTGTGCATTATTGTTTGTGATTTTTGAAAGAGCATAAAGGAGGTCGCCGCCGTTAAACCAATAGCAGCCTGCGTTTGACTCGTTAATTTTCTTTTCCTCGTCTGTTGCATCCTTATGCTCAACAATGCGCAAAAGAGTACCGTTTTCGTCGCGCTTGACATGACCGATACCATCCGTGTCGTCAACCATTGCACTGATAAGCGTGATTGAATTAGCGTTTGATTTGTGGTAATCGTAAGCCTTGTTGATGGTATCTGCATCCATAAGCGGACCGTCGCCGTTAA
>CAMGDK010000054.1 GCA_946042285.1 uncultured Clostridia bacterium
TTTGAGCAAGAAGCTGCTTTGCAAGTGCACCGGCAAATACTATCGGGGCAGTTAGCCGCCCGCTAAAGTGACCGCCTCCGCGAATGTCGTTGTTACCATTATACTTAACATAAGCAGGATAATCACTGTGCGACGGTCTCGGCACAGTCATAAGATTTGAATAATCACCGCTTCTTGTGTTTGTATTCTCAATCACCATTGCAATAGGTGCGCCTGTTGTAACACCGTCAAGCACACCTGAAAGAATGTGAGGTATATCCTTTTCAAGTCTCGGGGTAGCAGTCTTATCTCTGCCCGGCGCTCTTCTTGCCATATCTGCATAAATTTTATCCATATCAAGCTTAAGCCCTGCCGGAAAGCCGTCAATCACGCAACCGATTGCCTCACCGTGACTCTCTCCGAAAACAGAAACCTTAATTTTTTCACCGAATTCAGATGACACTTGCCTTACCTCCAATACTGTTATAATCATCGAAAAACGACGGATAAGATTTATTTATACTCATGGCATCGTCGATAACCGTTTCACCGTCAAGAAACAATCCTGCAATGGAAAATGCCATTACAATTCTATGGTCGTTATATCCCTTAAGCCTTGCACTGTGCAAGGGCTTACCGCCTTTAATAATCATTCCGTCGGGTGTTTCGGTAACATCTGCACCGATTTGCTTAAGGTTATAAACTACACTCTCAATCCTGTCTGATTCCTTATATCTTAATCTTTCGGCACCGCTTATCACTGTTTTACCGTCTGCAAAGGCAGCAAGAACTGCAATTACAGGGACTAAATCTGGAATGTTTGATGCATCAATTCTTGCGCCGTGAAGACTGCTTGTTTTGCAACGAACACCGTCGCTTGTTACGGTAATATCTGCACCGAATGAACGCATAACATCCACGATAGCCTTATCGCCTTGAGTTGAATTCATATCAAGACCTTTAAGGCAGACATCACCGCCGATTGCACCTGCTACAAGGAAGAACGCCGCATGTGACCAATCGCCCTCAACTGTATAATCAAGCTGCTTATACTGCTGATTACCTTTAACAAGATAGCCGAAATCAGTCTCTTTGACATCAACTCCAAAGTCAGCCATAACCTTAATTGTCATATTGACATACGGCTTTGATTGCAAGTCGGTTGTGAGTATCACCGCGCTGTCCTCATCAAGAAGAGGAAGAGCAAGAAGCAAGCCTGTTATATACTGACTGCTGACATTGCCTGCAACCTCATAGCTTCCTGCCTTAAGCCTACCGCTTAGCATAACAGGTAAATATCCGTTGCTTTCGATGCTGACATTATGCTTTGGTAAAAGCTCAAGATACTCACCTACCGTTCTCGATAAAAGGCTTCCCTCTCCTACAAAGGTTACCTCCCTGCCGAGTGCAGCGACAACGGGAATCATGAACCTCAATGTCGAACCGCTTTCAATGGCATTTAACTCAAGCTCATTATTTTTAAGCGAATTTATTATTCCTGTTGTGGCTTTCATATCATTTGAATCAATAACGGGATTAACTGTGCCGCCACCCGAAAGATACGAGCAGATTAGAGCTCTATGAGCAACTGATTTTGACGGCGGAAGAGTCACATCGCCGTTTAACTTTGAACCTTGAATAACTACATCACTCATAAATTATACTCCGAATACCTTGCTGATATCATCATTTGAAATCGGATTTATGAAGCTGTCTCCAATATCCTTAATCATAGCAAATTTAATACCACTACCTGTTCTTTTTTTATCAGCACTCATTGCATCAACTATTTCATTTATTGAATGAGTATCTGAAGTTTTCATGTTGTTCTTTTTAAGAACATTAACAATTCTGTCTGCGCAGCCTGATTTTGTAATACCCATCTTCTCGCTGACCTGAGTAATCATTACCATGCCGATGCCGACTGCTTCACCGTGGCTGACTGTTTCAAAGCTCCACAGCTTTTCGATAGCGTGACCGCAGGTGTGACCGAAATTGAGAAGCGCTCTTTCACCGTGCTCCTTTTCGTCGTTTTCGACAACCTGACGCTTAATGTCAACACATTCAAAGATTATATCCTCAATGAAATCCTTTGGATTTTCTTTTTCAAGCCTTTCAAACAGAGACTGTGACTTGATACAACCGTATTTGATAACCTCGCCCATTCCGTCGTTAAAGAAATGCTCGCTCAAGGTGTCGAGCACATCCGGATCAATAATAACCAAGGCAGGCTGGTGAAACGCACCGCAGAGATTTTTGCCCTGTGGTAAATCAACAGCAGTTTTGCCGCCGACAGATGAATCAACCTGTGCAAGCAGAGATGTTGGAATTTGAACAAATTTAACACCTCTTAGGAATATTGCAGCGGCAAAGCCTGCCATATCGCCGCAAACACCGCCGCCAAGAGCAACCACACCGTCTTCTCTTGTTAAGCCGTTTTCAGCCATAAACTCAACCATGCCGATTACGGTTGAGGCTTTCTTTGATGCCTCTCCGGCTTCGAATATGTATTCATACACATCAAATCCGACTGACTCGAGTGATGATTTAACTCTATCGCCGTAAATTTTATATACATTTGTATCACTGACAAGGACAAGCTTATTTGCATTAAGAACAGCCTTTGTAAGCTCACCTGCTTTATCAATCAGCCCACGCTCAATAAGAATTTCATAGGCATCGCTGACATTCACCATTAACCTTTTCATCAGCCAATCTCCTCTTTAATTCTGTTACCCTTTTCCATAAGGTCGTGAAGGCTTTGCTCGTCGCCGTTAACGATTGAATACTTAAATTTCATAAGGTTTGAAACAAGGTCGTCAATTTCCCTTACCAATGGCTCTTTATTGTCAATGAACAATTCTGTCCACATATCTGCATTTATCCTTGCAACGCGGCTGACATCGCGATAGCTGCCGGCAGAATATCCTGCGTGGTTTGGTGCAAGCGGAGACAGAACATAGGAGCATGCAAGCACATGAGCAATCTGTGATGTGAATGCAATCATCTCGTCGTGATGCTCCGGCGTTGTAACAACAGTTCTTGCAAATCCAATATCCTGCGCAAGACCGACAAGCGCGTCTGTCTTGTTTCTCGGAATATTATCAGTAGGTGTGCAGATAAATGAAGCGTTGTCAAACAGGTTGTCAAGTGAATTGTCGTATCCGCTAACCTCGCGACCTGCCATAGGATGTGCGCCGATAAAATAAAAATCAAAATCTTCTTTTTCAAGCTCTCGGCATATTTTCGTCTTGATACCGCAGGAATCGGTAACAATACTGTTCTTCTTAAAAAGGTGCTTATGCTCCTTGATAAAAGGAACGATTGCCTTGGGATAGAAATTGATAATCGTTACATCTGCCTTAGGTATAATCTCATCAAGCTCGCCTGTTTCGTCAATGACACCCTCTTCAATCGCACGCATAGTTACAGTGCCTGTTCTGTTCCAACCGATAACATGATGATTTGTATTTTTCTTCAATGCTTTGGCAAGGCTTGCTCCAATCAAGCCGAGTCCGACAACTAAAACATTCATTTGCCCACTTCCATACATAGTTAGTTACTTTAATAATAATATATAAATTATTATATGTCAAACAGGAATTGCGTGTTTTAATATTTTTTTAATATAAAACAGAAGCAGGGACGACTTTCGCCGTCCCTGCAGATTTCGTATTATTAACCAAAGTATGGATATGTGTAATCTTCACCGTCACCCAAGTCAGGTCCGTTTGAACCTTCACCGGCATTAGGATCTGAAGTCATTACTACATCACTTAAAGGAAGAGTGTAATTACGAATCTGAATCTCTGGTTCTTCATATAATTTCTTCATTACTTTGCCTCCTTTAATTTATACTGTTGGATCGAAATTTGTTTCTCCACCCTTTGTAGAGTAGATTGTTGATGTTTTGCCCATAGCGTCCTTAACAACAGCATAGCCTACATACTCAAAGCTTACTGTGCTTGAAGGAGCACCTACGTTTACAACGAACTGATTGCCCACTGTGTATCTTGCTGCCTTCATTCTAACGATGCCGTTTTTGCCAACCTCTTCAAGAGTCATTGAATTACCTACCTGACTTGTAAACAGGAAGCCTGTTTCAACCATTGTGTAGCCCTCAGGAAGAGAGAATGTACCAATTAGTGACATCTTGTTGAGAGTTGAATCCGAATTGTAGATACGAATTACATTTTGAAGCACTGATACTGCCGGCTTTGGATCAGGATATACATAGCCCGAAAGATCATCACCCTCGGCAACGATTTGATCACCGTTAGTATCATAGAGTGCATACGCACGATTTGTTGTGATGGTCTGATAATCTTCCTCTGAAAGAGCAACGATACCTCTGTAACCGCCGTTTGAGAGATCCTGACAAGCATAGAATGAATATGTGTCTGAGCCGTAAGCAACAATACGAAGCTCTGTAATGCCTGATTCCGCGATATAATCAGCGATTGCCCAAAGATAAGGTACTGTGCCTGCTGTGACTGATACAAGCTTGTTGTAGCCGTATGTTGCGGAAGATGTAATCTCTGCCGAAGCAAAGGCAGTTAAGCCGTCATAGAAATCGACTGTGTAGCTTGTTTCGGATTTAACTGCATAGTTAGCAGTGATTGTCATGTTAGATGTTACACTTATCGAAGCACCAGCAGCAGCGCCATTGCTGTAACCGCTGAATGTGTAGAATGCATAAGCAGGAGCCTGAGGCATTGTAACCTGACCGTCTGTTACATACTTAACATCGAATGTTTTAACCTTACCGCCGACATTTGCGTTAAATGTTACAGTGTAGCCCGTATCCTGGACTGTTGTAGCTTCTGTTCTAAGGTAAGTGTCACCCTTAACGATGAAGCCGTATGACGGAGCTGAAATAATGTATGTTTCGTTTGAAGCAACATTGTTGTTTGACGGAGCTGCATAGCTGTAGAACCATGCTACACGAGGCATGCCCTCTGTGTTAGCATCTAAATCAGCAGCATTTGCATGAACAGTGCCGTCTGAGTCAACTACAACAGGCGTACCGTACTCAACAGAGCCACATGCAGTGCCGTTTACATAAATTGTATATGTTCTGATTGCCTTGCTGTTAATTGCATTAGAAACTGCTGCGTCAACATCAAGCTGTGTTTCGTAGATTTGACCGAGAACATCGGCATCAAGAATGTTTACAGACTGCTGAAGCTTACCAAGCTTAATATTGTCGCCTGTGAACATATCGTCGTTATTATATTTTCTGCTTTCAGCCTCAACCTGAGCCTCAGCAGCATCATAGTCTATTGTTGCGATTACTGCAGCATTTGCAGCAAGGTCGGCAGCTATCTGGTTAAGAGAAGCTGTCTGTGCATCAATAGCGCTCTGCTCGTTGTTCTTTGTAGCAGCCTTCTGCTCTGCAGTGTAGTGGATGTAATCCGGTGAAAGAGCAGTGATGCTTGCAGCAGCGCTCTGTAATACAGAAACGCCGAGAGCCTTATCTACAAGCTGGTTTCTAACTGCCTGTAATGCCGCATCGAATGCTGCGAAATCAGCAACTCTTTCTGTTCTGTTGTACTGTGCAGTGTAAACACGGTCAGTTGTCATTGCAGATGTTGAAACTGCAGGTGACCATGAAGCGAATGTGTATGAGAAGTTATCATCGCTGTATTCAGGAGTAACGATTGCGTTAACAGCTGTCATGTCGATTACTTCGCCGTACTTGGTGTTGATAACAACAGATGTGTCTTTACCGCTTGCATCCTTGAAATTGAATGTTGAAGGAACATCTCTTACTACAAGAGCTGCCTTTGCATCCCAAAGATTCTGGTATCTTGTAACAGACTGTGAAACGATCTGTGAAGCTGAAAGAAGCTTGTAGTTCATATCAGCCTGTGCAGCAACGAGAGCCTTTGTAAATGCGTCCCATGTTGCATCAGTGTACTTGTTTGCACCGTCTGCAAGCTCACGGTTGCAAAGTGTTACAAGGTCTGTAAGGTTAGAAATATCAACTACTGTACAAGATGTGTTGATTGTTTCACCTGTCATTTCAGATGTGAACCAGTCGTAGTAAGCATAGTTACCAACATTCTGGCTGCATCAGTGTACTTGTTTGCACCGTCTGCAAGCTCACGGTTGCAAAGTGTTACAAGGTCTGTAAGGTTAGAAATATCAACTACTGTACAAGATGTGTTGATTGTTTCACCTGTCATTTCAGATGTGAACCAGTCGTAGTAAGCATAGTTACCAACATTCTGGCAGTTGTAAAGAGTAACTGCACCGAACTTTGTACCAAGCTGATATGTAGCAGATGAAGGAACAGTATTTCTTGTAAGAGTCTGAGCTGTTGTTGCAGGGAATGTGTAGTTAAAGTTAGATGTAAACTCTATTGTTGCAATACTGTCGTCAGTTGTTCTTACAAAGAAGCCGCCCTTACCCGGGTTAGATGAAGCACCCTCTGTTGTACCGAGAAGTGCATCTGCATCGTTGTTGAGAGCAGCCTGTGCATCATTAACAGCTGTGCCGTCTGCCTGAGTAAATATCTGAACAGGATTGTTGTTACTTGTTTTTCCTACATATCGAATATTTGAAAGTGAGAAATTGTTGTAGCTTAAGCAACCTGCGTATGTTGTACCATCGATTGTTTTAGGGGTAGATGACCAACCGTTATCGCTGTTAGCATGAAGCTTGCCGCCGTTAGCTGCGATCTGTGGCTGGGTTGCGTTGATAGTAATACTATCAAGCATGTTATTCTCTTTATCCTTAATATTTGTGCCGAAGAGAATACCTGCCTTACCGTAAGCAGCTGTTGCACTTTCGTGAGAGGTCTTAAGAACAACACCTGAATTTGAGTAAGAGAATGTAATTTCCTGATAGCCCTGGTCAGTAGACTTAAGCGCTGTCATTGCTGTCATTGCACTGGTTGAACATACTGTACCGTTAGGGATTTTTACAAATGAATACTGAAGACCGTTATATGCATTTATAACCTTAAGGATTTCAGCCTTATATTCATCGAGCTGTGCTGTGTAGTCAGTAAAGTCAATAGACTCAGCCTTTAAGATGTAGGTCTGTGCATTTGCAAGAGCAGTTGTAAATGTTGAGTAGTTACCGTAATCATCTGAATGATCCTTAACATTATCCTCAAGAGCTAATGCACCGTTTAATGATTGAAGACCTTCAGATGTCATAACCATAGCATCCATACTAACTCTGAGTGCCTTGATTGCATCCTTAACATTTGCAACCTGTGTTGCAACAGTCTGTGTGTTCTCATCGGTAAGCGGAAGAGCCTGGTCCTTCTGACCGTAGTTCTCTACGCTACCCCAAACAGCAGCCTTTGCACAATCAATTACAAAAATAGCATCGGTATATGTTGTCTTAACGAATATATTAGTATATGCATAGAATGTATCGATAACAGACATAAGCTCTGTTGTATCGACTGTCTGTACATTTGTTTCAAGTGCATTATAAGCTGATGTAAGAGCGCTTGCGAGAGCTGCGCAGTTTGTTGCAGTGTAGCCTTTGTCATTACACTGTGCCATAACAGCCTGTGCGTTTTCATAGGCAGTTGCAAAATTGCTCCAGCTTTCAGCTGTGTAACGGAGTGTGCCGTTGCCCTTATCATTAGTATTAGCGTAAGTACCTCTTACTGCCTCTGTCATGGCAGCACGAAGAGCAGCATAACCTGCGTTGTTCTTGTTGCTTGTTGTAGCACCGTTCATATTTTGAACAAGCACTGACATATCGTTAACACATGTTTGATAATTGTTTGTGCTTGTGAAATATGTTGTCGGGTCCCAAGTAGTAGCAGCCTCCATAGCGGCAATATAATCGTTAAGGCCGCCCTCGCTGTATTCAGCCGGGTCAACAGTCTTCATCTTACTGCCGTTTGTTTTCATTGCGTCGATGAGGTACTTATAGTTTACAATGTTGATTGTATTACCACCCATGTACTTATCGTCGCTTGCTGAGTTAACAGTTTGACCTGATGATGCATACCAGCCACTGATTGTATATTGCTTACCTGTGCCGGAGAAATCACCGCCGACATAGGTGAGTATATTTGAAAAGTAACGCTCAATCGATGTGTACTTACGTGAGGTAAGACCACCTGAACGTTCTACAACAAGGTCATTTGATCTTTTTTCTGTGTTTTGCTTGTTGTCGGTAGCACAACCTGTTGCATAGTTATATGCAGGGTCGTGATTGGCATCGTTTGTCAACCAGTTTGAGTTCCAGTTAGCTTCAGAAGTGGCACCCGAACGCCAATAGCCTGCAAGCTGGAAGGTAGCATCATCACTCTTACCATTCGAATCCGGTGAAGGATAGCACGCATAGAAATGACGTTGCTTACTGTATGCAGTTTTATTGCCGCTATTAACATCCGGAGTAGCGGCATTTGACTTATACGCATCAACCATTACGGGGATTTTGATAGCTGTTGTACCGTCGTAAAGAACAGAGATGTCTGTTGAGAGCACCATTCTTGAACCAACCTGAGCAGAGTAAGCACCGGTGCCGACAGATGCCTGGCTTGAGTAAAGAATCTGGCTGATTGTACCGTCGTTAACATAAGACTGCATATCCGATGCAGCAGAGTTAGGGAATGTAGGAACGGCTGAAGCCTTCTTTGGTGAAAACACAGTAATCTTGCCTACTGCAGTGTTAAGTGCTGCTGCCTTGCCCGAAAGAGC
>CAMGDK010000055.1 GCA_946042285.1 uncultured Clostridia bacterium
CTCCAATGGTTGAATAAAATTTATCTATATGTATTATAGTGATGGCAGGCATTAAGGTCAATGGGAAATTTCAAAAAAGCACACATAAAATAAAGCGGTGCATATGTGCACCGCACAGACTGCTGACAGACACCTAAACGATGTCTGTATTTTTGTGTCTTTGTACAGCATATTTGATACAATGTGACCACCTGTCCAAAAATGCGACCACACATAAACAGAACAGTTTTTACGGATTACAAACAGCACAAGGTTCCCAACCTTTTCGTTCAGCTTCAGCCACAGTCATTTTAGCACCATTTGCATATCTGCAACCTCCAAGATGATAATGATTACCGGTCCTTGAACCATAAACGACTTTTTGCGAACGAGAAGTTGTAGATTCAGTAGTTTCCTTAGTCGTCTTTTCCGTGGCTTCTTTTGTGGTTTTTTCGGTAGTTTCTTTTGTAGTTGTTGTAGTTGTTTCAGTGATTAGTTCATCAGTATTTGCGATTGTTGTTGTTTCAATAAATTCCGTTGTGGTTTGAGGTTCCGGATGTATTTTTTCATTTATTGTCTTACACAGGGGACGGTTCCTTGTGTTCAGTATTTTCTTACAATTCCGATAGATAGTCCCGTCCGTTTTCACTTTTCTTCTTGCTTGTATAGGAATAATAATCACAAGGTTATTCTATCATTTTCCATAGCCTTGTCAACACAAGGAACCGTCCCCTGTGTTCACCTATATTTTGTCACAGGAATTGTATCATTTTTGCTCAGCTTTAATCTTCTTTATCAAATCAAAGGATTTTTCATCGCTAAGCTTCAAGGACGACCAGCCAACACTATCACATTTAAGGCCAAACGAATGAACAAAATCAATTGCTTTATCATATTCATCAGCCTTATCAACTCCATCAATTATCCAAGTGATTTTTTCTTCAATCTTTTGCATACTTATCTCCAAAAAAGGTTATAGATAAATCATCATAATTATATTCAAAAGAACCAACCCTTTTTCTTTTTTTGATATTTACATTTATCAAAATCTGCTCTACACGATTTATACTCAGGGCATTTTCTCCTGCATTGTTGCTCTCGTTCACACTCATCAAACATTTCCAAATCTTCCATCATATCAAAGAAATCATTGAAATCGTCATCATCAAAAAATCCCATACATTACCTCAACCATTGCAAATAAAATAATTACTGAATCATTATAGCATATACAACTAACGGTAACAAGATAAATATAAAATGCTACTCATCACAAACGCATAGCTAAATCTATCAAACAAAAAACAAACAAGGCAAATCCTAAGAAAAGCCTTGTTTGTCAATGGTTGCGTGGGTAGGACTGCAAGGTGGCGCACTCGTTGCGAAAGGCTCCACCGGAGCCTTTCTGTCAAATTCCTACGGAATTTGAAACCTCGTGTCGTTGGTTCGAGCCGAATTCATAATCTCAATGAAAAAAGACACCACTTGGGTGTCTTTCTCATTGTGGTTGCGGGGGTAGGACTCGAACCTACGACCTTCGGGTTATGAGCCCGACGAGCTACCAACTGCTCCACCCCGCGATATTTGCTTTGTGACAATAATTATATCACGAAAATTTAAAATGTCAAGTAATAAATTTAAAAAGTGCAAATAATAATTTGACAAATTCTGCAAACAATATAACATCAATTATTTTGGTGATGAAATGGAATACGATAACAAAAAATTGCTTGATCTATCAACTGATATTGCAAAGGAAATGATTGAGTGCGGCGGCGAGGTATTTAGAGCAGAAGAGGCTATAAGGCGAATTTTTGACGGCAATTGCTCTGTTTTTGTACTCCCTACTCTTATTATTGCGCAAAACAACGACAGTATTTCAACAAAACGAATAGTTCGTGAAAATGAGGATTTATCAAAGCTTTGTACTCTTAACGCTCTTGCAAGGAAGCTTGCCGGAGAGGCCTTTGTTGATATAAATCTCAACAAAGGCTACTCCCCTATTGTTCGCTATATCAGCACATTCGGTGCAGTTTTTTCATTTTGTATTTTTTTCGGCGGTAATTTGCTTGATGCGATAATCTGCGGATTTATCGGATTGATAATCAGCTTTGCAGGCTATAAGGGAATCGGCACACCGAAATTCTCGTCTAATTTAATTGACTCTTTTATTGCCGGATCCTTGGCTTTACTTCCGTCAATGATTACTTCAATTACAAATCCTAACAAAATTATAATCGGCACAATCATGCTTCTTGTGCCCGGATTAACCGTTGCTAACGCTATCAGAGATATGATGAACAGTGACCTCGTAGCAGGACTCGTTGAAATAGCAGAGGCTATAATGTCGGCACTCAGCATTGCATTTGGCGTCGGCGGTGCTATGCTTATATACAACAAATTATGGTAAAGGAAATATTTTTTTGCACAATAGGCTCTGCGTTTTTTGCAATTACAATGAATATACCGCGGTATTGCTTAAAATATGCATTTATCGGTGCGTTTATTACTGCAACAACCGAGAGATTGCTTGCAGACTTCTACGGCGAATTGATTTCGTGCATGATGGCTATGATTTGCTTATCGTTCTTCAGCGAGGCAGTTGCAAGGATTGTTAAAGTACCGACAACAATTATTGTATTACCCTCAACTATACCGTTACTTCCCGGAAGCGCTATATATTACTCTATGCTTTACGGTATCGGCGGTAACAGTCAATTATTCACATATTATCTTAAATCTACAATTTTTACAGGACTCGGAATTGCTCTTGGTACCATTGTCAGCCATATTTTCATTAACATAACGAACAGAAAAAATCAACGCTAATATTATTTGATTAGTTTATCGGTATATGATAAAATAGCAATAACAAATAATTCAGGGTGATAAAATGAAGATTTTAATTGTTCCCGACAGCTTCAAGGAAAGCTTAACATCAAAGCAGGTTTGCGAATGTATAGCTAATGGTATTCTAACAACTAATGATGCCGACATCACTGCCATTCCGTTTGCCGACGGCGGTGAAGGATTTGCAGAATGCTTGAGCAATTCATGTAATGGTAATATACTTTACAGTATGTGTTCGGACATATATGGCAGAATGAAAAAATGCCGTATATTTACATATTACGACTCTGCTGTAATCGAGGTTGCCGAGGCAAGCGGATTACAGAAAAAAAGAGATGTTATGAACGCAACATCTTACGGCACGGGTGAGCTGATAAAATCAGCCTATGACAAGGGATTTCACAACATTATTCTCGGATTGGGAGGAAGCGGATGCTGTGACGGTGGAGCAGGCGCTTTGAGTGCGTTAGGAGCTGTTTTCAGAGATATGGACGGCGAGCCTATTGATTATCCGTCAGGAAAAGATTTAATCAATATTTACGGTGCCGGATTTACAAAAATCGTAAAGGGATTACACTTTACATTTGCGTGCGATGTTGACAACACTCTCTTCGGTAAAAACGGTGCTGCTTTTGTGTTTGCAAAGCAAAAGGGTGCAAGAGACGGTGATATAGAGTTACTTGATGAGGGACTAAAGATGCTAAATGCATTCTTGCCTCATGATACTTCAGGCGTGATAGGCGGAGGTGCCGCAGGCGGAATCTGTGCAGGACTCTACTCTGTTTACGGTGGTGAAATAAAAAGCGGATTTGACATACTTTGCGATGCATATAATTTAGAAAATAAAATCAAGCAAGCAGACATTGTAATTACAGGCGAGGGCAAAACCGACAGGCAAACTCTCATGGGCAAGCTACCATATAGAATTGCGCAGCTTGCTAAAAAGCACGGCAAGAAATGCATTGTTATCAGCGGAAGCATTGAAGATGTAAGCATTGGTGACAAAATGATTAGCCTTGTTGACGAAACCACAACCGCTGAAGAAGCGATTGCCAATGCTGAAAAAACATTGACGGAGAAATCAAAATTACTATTGAAATAAAATTGTTTTAAATATATAATAGATTTATTAAATTTAAGGAGATATTGTATTATGAAGGTTATACTTCCAAAGCACAGAGAATTTCTTATCAGATTTGAGGACGGTTACGCTCAGGAGGCAGAGGCTTGGGCAGAGCTCAACCAAATTGTTAAGGATTATTCTGTAAACGGCAAGAGCGTTTACTCGGAAACATTCATTGAGGACAACGAGGATAAGGTTAAGGCTCTTCAGGAAAAATACGAATTTACATACGAAATCATTGAGAAATAATTGGTAAAAGATATGAACAAGAAAAAGGCTTATGCTGTGGCTACCGCTCATCTTGACACTGTTTGGAGATGGTCGCTTGCCAAATCAATAAATGAATTTATACCTGATACCATTGAAAAGAATTTTGACTTGATTGAAAAATATCCGGAATACAAGTTCAATTTTGAGGGTGCTTACAGGTACGAAATCATCGAAAAATTTTATCCTAAGGCTTTTGAAAAAATCGGTGAATACATTAAAGACGGCAGATGGTTTGTTTCGGGCACTGCCTATGAAAACGGCGATGCTAACATTCCGTCGCCCGAGGCTTTAATAAGAAATATTCTTATCGGTGATAATTATTTCAAAACGAAATTCGGTGTTAGCTCAAAGGATTTATTTATGCCTGACTGCTTTGGATTTGGTTGGGCTCTTCCCTCTGTTGCTAATCACTGCTCACTTTTAGGACTTACCACTCAAAAGCTTTCGTGGGGCGGTGCTTACGGCTTACCTCAAGACCTCGGCACATGGAAGGGACCTGACGGATGCAGTATTTACACCGCTATCAACGCACGCTCATACAGGTATAAATTTACAGGTGATTTACGCGCCGACATAAGCATAATTGACAGAATTATGGACAACTCCAACCGTGCCGATTTGCCATGGTCTAACCATCTTTACGGCACAGGCGACTGGGGTGGATCACCTACCGAAGAAAGCGTTATCAATGTGTGCAAAAGCGTTAAGGCAAACAGCGATAACGAAGATTTTGAAATAATTTCCGCGGCAAGTGATGATATTTTCTACGCAATGGATAAGCTCACAGACGAGCAAAAGTCAAGACTTCCCGAATGGAATAATGAGCTTTTGATGACAAGCCACGGCGCAGGATGCTACACCTCAAGGGATCAAAGCAAGAGATTAAACTATCTTTGTGAGAGAAATGCTGCAATTGCCGAGCCGTTATGCTGTTATGCTCACTATCAGGGGGTATATGATTATCCGAAGGAAAACCTTTTATCTGCTTGGAAAAAGGTTGTCAGACATCAATTCCACGATGACATTACGGGAACATCTACCATGGATGTTTATAACGAAAGCTGGAACGATTATTATTCGGCACTCAGCCATTTCAGGAATGAGATTGAGGGTGCATCAAAGCTTATTGCAAAGAGCATCAATACATCATGGGCAAAGAGTGATTACAAGGCAGGCGTTGTGCTTATTTACAACCCTACTCAATTTCACAGAAAAGAAAGTGTCATTCTCACTGTTAAGACTGAGAGGAACTGTGAGTTTATAGAAGCATACGACAAGAGCGGCAAAGAGGTGCTGTGTCAGCTTATCAAAAAAAGCGGCAAGGAGCTTACAATTTCAATTCTTGCCGATGTTAAGCCGTACAGCTTTGCAGGATACGAGATTAGAAAAGCAAAGATGAACAAAGGCTTGACCTCTGACTTAAAGGTTACAGAGCATACCCTTGAGAACAGAAAGTATAAGGTTAAGCTCAACAAAAACGGCGATATTGCTTACATTTTTGATAAGGAGCTTGGAAGGCAAATACTCAAAGCACCTATTAAGCTTGCACTTATCAGAGAAACAGGAGCGCTCAACTATCCTTCGTGGGAAATCACAAAGGAGGATATTGATAGAGAGCCTTACTGCTATGCTAACACTCCGACATTTACTATCGTAGAAAACGGACCTGTTAGTATTGCAATTAAGGTTGAGAGAGAGGCTGAATATTCAAAGGTATCTCAAACAATTCGTCTGGGCGCAGGTGATGAATTCATCCGTGTTGAAAACAACATTGAATGGAACACAAGAAGAACTCTGCTAAAGGCTGTTTTCCCGTTTGAAGCTGAGAACGAGATTGCAACATACGACCTTGGATTAGGTGTTATCAAAAGAGGAAGCAATGCCGATAATCTTTACGAGGTTCCGGCTCAACGATGGGCAGACATCACTGATGCGAGCGGTGAATTCGGTGTTTCTGTTTTCTCCGACAGTAAATACGGCTGGGATAAGCCAAACAATAATACGTTAAGGCTTACAATTTTACATACTCCGACAGGTGCATTTACAAAGGACGCACGACAGGATTTACAGGACATCGGCAGATGCTGCTGCAGCTTTGCTATCTACTCACACAAAAACGGATTTGAAAACGCAACACAGATTAACAGTACAAAATTTGCTCTGCCGCTGCTTCCTATTCAATCAAGAACAAAGAGCTGCAATGAAATCCCGTTAGACGAATCAATGCTCGAAATTAACAGTGATGATGTGCTTGTCAGGGCAGTTAAGATGTGTGAGAATGATAGCTCGCTTATCGTTAGAGTCAACGAGGCTAACGGAAAAAGAGTAACTAATGCTTCCATGACTTTATTTAAGAGCATTGAGTCCGTACAGCTTGTTAACGGCTGTGAAGAGGTAATTAAAGATATTGGATTTAAAGGGAACAAGCTTCATTTTAATCTTAATCCGTTTGAAATTAGGACATTTAAGATTACTCTTAAGGATGTCGAGTCAAGAAGAAACAGACTTGATGTTGAGATGATTCCTCTTGAATTTAATGCAAAGGGATTCACTGCACCAAATGAAGAAATGAGACACACAATTCTTCAAGGCAGCGGACTTTCACTCCCTAATGAGCTTGTTAAGCCGATTATAAATGTCAGCGGTGTTGATTTTGCTCTTCCGCAAAAAATCGGTGACAGATACGATGTACTTGTGTGCGACGGTCAAAAAATCAATTTGCCGGAGCATGTACAGAGAATTTGTATTCTACTCGCAAGCACTATTGACGAGCAGGAAATAGAAATCAAAACCAATAAAATACCAAACAAGCTGACTGCATACAAGATAAACGATCCTATTCAAACAAGTGATATGTACGGATTAAATCAGGTCGGCAAGGTTATTGAAGGCAAAAAGCTCGGATTTGAGTTTGAATACACTCATCATCCGGAGGGAGTCCAACCGCAGAGTGCAGTATTTTACATGTATGATTTATTCGGTATGGATAAAACATCTATTGTATTGCCTGAAAACAGCAAGATTGTTGTGCTTGCAATTTCTGTTATTAAGGAGATAAACAACACAAGAGTTGCTACTCCGCTATACGATGAGATTATGACTCAGCCGTACAAATTCGGTGAAATCCCTCCTATTGACAAAATTCTTGAAATGACTGATGCCGTTACAATCAGAGCAGGTAAAATTCAAGATCAGGTCAAGGGCGGAAAAGGTAAAGGCTTTAAGCGTGATAATATTATCACAAACATTATTCGTTCATATACAAAAAGTGAATGGTAAATTGAATAATATTTCAAAGGCTCCGTATGCAAAAAATGCATGCGGAGCCTTTTTTAGCGCAAAGGTATATTACTTTACAAATAAAGATTTTGTTAAGCAATTGTGGAAAACTATGTGGAAACAGCTGAAAAGTTACATTATGGTTACAGTTTTTGCGGAAAACTCTGTGGAAAATGTTAAAGATGTAAAGACTTTAACTTGCTTTAACATAATTTTCCGCAATGAGCTGTAAAAATCAAATATTTTATACAGAATGACAAAAACCTTTACAAATGAATAAAGGTTCACCTGACAGAACAAACAGGTGAACCCTTATAAAAACAGAACGGAATTTTTATTTATTATTTCTTAAAGAAATTAACGATGTCGTCGAAAGCGTTGTCATCATTGTTATCGAATGTTGACGGAGCAGCTGTTGATGCAGCAGGAGCTGCAATTGGCTGCGGAGGTGCAACCTCGATGTTTGCTGTTGTTGACTTGATCTGTCCGCTTGGACCATTCTCGCCGAAACGGGTAGCGATAACTGTGATGATCATTTCATCCTCAAGATCCTCGTCAAAGTTAGCACCCCAAATGATTTCACAATCAGGATGAACTGCAGCACTTACGATAGATGATGCAGCATCAATTTCTTCAAGACCGATGTCTGTTGAAGCAGTGATGTTGATAAGAATACCATGAGCACCGTCGATTGATGTATTAAGAAGCGGTGAAGAGATAGCCTGCTGAGCTGCGAGCTCTGCCTTATCCTTACCCTTTGCACGACCTACACCCATGTGAGCGTAGCCGGAATCCTTCATAATTTCAGTAACGTCAGCAAAGTCACAGTTTACAAGACCTGTTGCGTTAACAAGGTCGGAAACTGACTGAACACCCTGACGAAGAACATCGTTTGCAATCTCAAATGCATTGAGAAGAGTAATCTTTTCCTGAGTAACATACTTGAGATTCTCATTAGGAATAACCATAATTGAATCTACATACTGTGCAAGCTCCTTGATACCCTCCTGAGCCTGAGCCATTCTTCTGCTTCCCTCAAAGGCAAACGGAGTAGTAACAACAGCAACGGTAAGAATACCG
>CAMGDK010000056.1 GCA_946042285.1 uncultured Clostridia bacterium
AACAACGCTCAAAACAATACCTAAAAATCTCTTGATATTTTTCATGAAATATATCCTCCTCAAAATTCTCGAAGAATTAACTACATATAATTTTATAATATTGTTGCATTAAAGTCAATAGAAAATAAGATTAGCACTTGACAGTTTTAATTATTTAGAATAATCTAAAGCTATATTGAACTTTAAATGAGGTGTAGTATGAAAAAAATAAAGATATTTGCGATGCTTGTTGTTATGGTATTTACCTTTTCTTCATGTGCAAGCGGTGATTTTGACAATGAAACCGTAACGACAACGGCAGAGTCCTCAACAACCGTTGTAACACAAAGGCAAACAAGCACAACATCTCCTGTTAAGACCGATGAGGAAAAGGGTAGGGGCGTTGCCTCTGCCGTTAAATCCGTGCTTAAAAATCCAAACGGTGAAATCAGCGGTGACATAAGCACCGGCAGCTTCAAATATAAAATTAACAATATTGACTCTGCAAAGCTTTATGTTAACGAGGCAGACGAGGAGATACAGAAAACGGCAGAGGAAAATGCAAAAAAGCTTGTGTCTAAAATCAAAGAATATTATCCCGACGAAATTAAAAAGGAAGGCTCAAAAATTGAAGGCGTCGGCAGCAGCGACGAAAACGGAATAGACAGCGCAATTTATGTAATTACGTATGTAAACACTCAAAATCAAGAGCTTGTAATCAAGGCTGATTCAACAGGCGAAATCTTTTATGTGAGCTGTAATTTTACTTGGTGATTGACAAATTGATAAAGTAAGAGTAAAATATTTAAAATTAAATATATACAGAGGCAAAAAAATGTTAACTTTAGATAAGGTGTACAATGCAAAGAGAGTTCTGTCGGATGTTGTCAGAAGGACAGATATGATTCTCGCAAGGAACATCAATAATCATGCAGAGGTTTATCTTAAAACCGAAAATTTACAGGTTACGGGCTCGTTTAAAATCCGTGGCTCGTACTACAAAATCAGTCAGCTTTCACCTGAGGAAAGGGAAAAGGGTGTAATCGCATGCTCTGCGGGTAATCATGCGCAGGGAGTTGCACTTGCCGCAACGAAGAACGGCATAAAATCCCTAATCTGCTTGCCTGAGGGCGCACCTATCAGTAAGGTTGAGGCTACGAGAAAGTACGGCGCAGAGCTTTGCCTTGTAAAGGGTGTGTATGACGACGCCTACAACAAGGCTATCGAGCTTCAAAAAGAAAAGGGATACACATTTATTCACCCCTTTAACGATGTCGATGTAATCGCAGGTCAAGGCACAATCGGCCTTGAAATATTAGAGCAGCTCCCCGATGTTGACGCAGTCGTTGTTCCAATCGGCGGAGGTGGGCTTATCGCAGGTGTGGCATACACAATTAAGCAGGTAAATCCAAACTGTAAGGTTTACGGCGTGCAGGCAACGGGTGCACCGTCAATGGAGCAGTCAATTATTGACGGAGAAATTGAAACTCTTTCAAAGGTTCAAACAATTGCCGACGGTATCGCAGTTAAAACACCGGGAGATCTTACATTCGATATTGTAAGCAAATATGTTGACGGTATTTTTACAGTAACAGATGATGAGATTGCGCTTGCAATTCTCACATTGTTAGAGCAGCAAAAGCTTATCGCAGAGGGTGCAGGAGCAGTACCTGTTGCAGCGGTGATGAACGGCAAAATACCCGACATTGCAGGTAAAAAGGTTTGTTGCTTGGTGTCAGGCGGTAATATTGATGTTACTATTCTTTCGCGAGTTGTTGAAAGAGGCTTGAAGATGGGCGGAAGAACTTCAAATATCACAATTGCTCTTTCGGATAAGCCGGGACAGCTTTTGGGAGTGAGCAAGGTTATTGCAGATCTCGGTGCAAATGTAGTATCCGTTAATTACGACAGCACCGACCTTGATATGAACATTACCGATTGCTATTTGAGAATAGGAATTGAAACAAGAGATTATCAGCATATAGCCCTCATCAAAGAGGCACTTAAGGATGCAGGCTTTGAGGTCTGCGGATAATAGATTTGAAGGAGAATTGACATGGAATATGTTGTAACAAATAATGCACCGGGCGCAATCGGTCCGTACTCGCAGGCAGTTAAGGCAAACGGATTTCTTTTTACATCCGGTCAAATTGCCATTAACCCCGAAACAAATACTGTTGAGGCAGTAACTATCGAGGAGCAGACAACACAGGTTTGCAAAAACCTTAAGGCTGTTGTTGAGGCGGCAGGTACATCTATGGACAAGGTTGTTAAAACCGTTTGCTTCCTTGCAGACATAAACGATTTTGCGAAATTCAATGAAATATACGGCTCATATTTTACATCAAAGCCTGCTCGCTCATGCGTTGCAGTAAAGGATTTGCCTAAGGGCGTATTGTGTGAGGTTGAGTTAATCGCCGAGCTTTAATCGTTGACTGAATAGGTTAGTAATAGTATTATAAATTTATAAACTTTTGGAGGATATATTATATGATGAAGAATGAAGATAAGTCATTAGAGCAGTTGGTTGCTCTTTGCAAGGGCAGAGGCTTTGTTTACGCAGGCTCGGAGATTTACGGCGGCCTTGCAAACACATGGGACTACGGTCCGCTCGGTGTTGAACTTAAGGAAAATATTAAAAGAGCTTGGAGAAAGAAATTCATTCAGGAAAATCCGTATAACGTAGGTCTTGACAGTGCTATTCTTATGAACCCGCAGACATGGGTTGCTTCAGGTCACCTCGGCGGCTTCTCGGATCCGCTTATGGACTGCTGCGATTGTAAGACACGTCACAGAGCCGACGACCTTATCGAAAGCTTTGACGGCACAAATGTTGCAGGCTGGAGCAACGAGGAAATGGCTGCATACATCAAGGAGCATAATATTCCGTGTCCAAAGTGCGGTGCTAATAATTTTACGGATATTCGTCAGTTCAACCTTATGTTCAAGACATTTCAGGGCGTAACAGAGGACGCAAAGGACGAGATTTATCTCAGACCGGAGACTGCACAGGGTATCTTTGTTAACTTTGCAAATGTTCAAAGAACAACAAGAAAGAAGATTCCTTTCGGTGTAGCACAGATCGGTAAGTCATTTAGAAACGAGATTACACCGGGTAAGTTTATCTTCCGCGTAAGAGAGTTTGAGCAAATGGAGCTTGAGTTCTTCTGCAAGCCGGGTACTGACCTTGAGTGGTTTGATTATTGGAGAAGCTTCTGTCGTGATTGGCTCTATTCTCTTAACATGAGCCCTGAAAACCTTAGACTCCGTGATCACGATCCGGAGGAGCTTTGCTTCTATTCAAAGGCTACCACTGACTTTGAATACAAGTTCCCGTTCGGCTGGGGCGAGCTTTGGGGTGTTGCCGACAGAACCGATTACGACCTTACACAGCACATCAACACAAGCGGTAAGAATCTTGAGTATTTTGACCAGGCAACAGGCGAGAAGTATGTTCCTTATGTTATTGAGCCGTCACTCGGCGTTGAGCGTCTTTTCCTTGCTCTTCTTACAGAGGCTTATGATGAGGAGCTCCTTGATGAAGAAAAGAACGACACAAGAGTAGTAATGCATTTCCATCCTGTTTTGGCTCCGTTCAAGGCAGCAGTTTTGCCGCTTTCAAAGAAGCTTAATGAGCAGGCAGAGAAGGTATTTGCTTCTCTTTCAAAGAAATTCAATGTTGATTTTGATGATGCAGGCTCAATCGGTAAGAGGTATCGCCGTCAGGACGAAATCGGTACTCCGTACTGCATCACATACGACTTTGACTCTGATGAGGATGGTTGCGTAACAGTTCGTGACCGTGACACAATGGAGCAGGTAAGACTTCCTATTTCGGAGCTTGAAGCATTTATCGAATCAAAGCTTGAGTTCTAAATAAATATTGATGAAAAGAGAGTGATATTATGAATAATATCAACAGAGTTCTTGTTAAGCAGCAGGCAAAGCAGCTTATCAAGGATAAGGTGTTTATCCTTTTTGTAATTTCCGCAGTAGCACTTATGCTTACAACAGGTCTCGGTGCTTCTACAAACATCATCCTTGACAACAACAGCCTTTCCGATTTGTTCCAAAACAAAGCAGAGGATAATTATGATTATGAGGATTTCTTCGGCAATGAATTTGGGAATTATCCGAATGGCTCAAACCAAAATTCAAATGACAGCGGTAATCCGATAGATAGCTTCGGCAACGGTAACAATAGCAGTAACAACAGCAGCTCATTCAACCAAGGGAGCTTTTCAAGGAAGCTTATTCCGTCGTTTCCGTTTAGGCTTGGTGTATCATCGGGATTACTGAATGTAATAGGTACTGTTTTATCACCGCTTTTGATTACATTATTTGGATTTTATATTGCTTTTGTCAGGAAAAATCCGCAGGATGAGCTTAAGCTCGGTGCAGAGCTCGGTCATTTGTTTAAGGTTTCGTTTAACGGTACGTACATCAAAAAGCTTGTGCTTTATCTTTTGGTGACAGTAATTCAGGTTGTGCTTACATGCTGCTTGCTTGTACCGGGAATTATCTTCTATTACAGCTCATATTTCTCATATCAGCTTATGTGCGAATTTCCTAATTTAAAGCCGAGTGAGGCAATCAAGCTTTCAAGGAAGATTGTTCGCGGCAATCGAACGGAATTATTTGTGCTTGACCTTAGCTTCTTCTGGTGGTACATTCTTTGCGGCGTAACATGCGGAATTGCACTTGTATATGTAATTCCTTATATTATGACAACACGTGCTCTTTATTATGAGAATTTCCGTATCAGAGCACTTGAGCAGGGAAGAATTACGCAGGACGACTTCCTTTCGGCAGAGGAGCTTGCACAGCGCTTTTATCAAGGCGGCACAGCGCAGAATTATGCGTATTCGAACGGCAGTCAGTATTATTACAATCCTCAAAGCAGCAACACTCAAGGCAGTAATGCAAATTACGCTTATGAGAGCAGGGAAAACAATTCACAAGGCAGCTACACAGAGTATCAGCCTGTTAATGATACTGCTCAGCAAAACATATATAATGAGCCTGTTGTTGAGGAACAGCCTGTTCAACCGACGCAGGATGAATACCAAGCACCGACTGACGATGCAGAATAATTAAAACAGAAAAACCTCTTGATGTGCTTATTTCATCAAGAGGTTTTGTTGTATCCTGTCACTCAATTGCATCAAATGACTCAACACTGTTCAAATTCTTTTTTATAATATTATTTCTGTGGTCTGCATCATCAAGAGCCTTACCTGCTTCGTCAAGCTTTTTGCGTGCTTTTTCAAGAAGCTCACCGAATTTTTCATATTGCACCTTTGCAGCACCGAGGATTTTCCATACCTCGTTTGCCTTTTCGTTAATTGCAATAGTGCGAAATCCCATTGCAAGTGAATTTAGCAGTGCTGTTATGGTTGAAGGTCCTGCTATCATAATCCCGTCAGCCTGAAGCCTTTCGGCAATTCCTGTTTTTGAAGACATTATTTCGGCATATAATCCCTCTGTCGCAAGGTACATTATTGCAAACGGAGTGGTTTGAGGCACACTGATGTATTGCTTGATTAGCTTTGCTTCGTCCTTTATTCTTATTTCAAGAGCCTTCTTTGCTTTTTCTAACGCGTCGGCATCTCCCACCTCGGCGGCGGATGTCAATCTTGCATAATCCTCCATGGGAAACTTTGAGTCAATGGGGAGGTATATGCAACCGTTTGTTTCCTGATTTGGAATTTTAACTGCAAATTCAACCATTCCGTTGTAGCTTGGATTTGTTCTTACATTTACCTCATACATGTTGGGTATGGTCTGGTCAAGTATGTTACCAAGCTGCACCTCTGCCCATGTTCCTCTGCTTTTAACATTAGTTAGCACTCTGTTTAATCCCGAAACGCTTGTTGTTACTCCGGCACTTAGCTCCTTCATTTCGCCAAGACTTCTGTAAACGCTCTTTAACTGCTCCGAAACAGCCTGAAACGAGCTGTTAAGCCTTGAGTTAAGAGTTTGAGTTAGCTTTTCATCAACGGTAATTCTCATCTGCTCAAGCTTTTCCTCGTTGCTTCTTTGCAGTGATTCTATTGCACGGGCGGTAATTTGAGTCATATCCCTTGTGCTTGTGTTGAGCGTTTTTATCAGCTCTATGTGTTGCTCGTAGTTTTTGTCGGTAAGCTGACTCATTTGAGCACATAGCCTGTCGTAGCTTTCTGTTGATGTATCAGTCCTCGGCTTTCTCGTTATAAGTATAATTTGCAGTAAAACTATTACGCACAGCATTGCAATTATGATATAAAAATATGTGTTCATTTCATCACTCCTTTTAAATAATTCTATCATATTACAGATTAAATAACAAACAAGAAGTTAACAAAGCACAAAAAACAGGACTTAAGCGCTAATGCCTAAGTCCTATTTTTTGTATAACACTACATACACACCGAAATCCTCGGTATTGTATAAATTACTGTTGTATTTTAATTTTTCAAATTGTTTTTTGTATATTATCAGGCATTCGTCATCAAGCTCTTTGTTTTCATCAAATTGCTTAAAGTACAGTCTGTTATCATTTGTGATATTTGTAGGTGGCTTGATTTTTGGATTATCAATTTCGTTGAAATAAATCAATTCATTTTCAATAGGTAACAGACTCTCATCACCGTAGTAATGCAACCTTATTGCAGTCGATGCTCTTGAATTATCCTGTATAGGATACTCAATCAATTCATTGTCGGCGATACTAATTCCCACACTGTCAACATCAAGCTTATCAATAAAATTAAGTGCGTTATCTATTGAGCTTAGAAACATTGTTTTGCTTTCTACCGTTTTGTCTGAATAATAATACGCCCACTCACCGACAAACAAGCACATTGATATTGAAAGAAATACACATGTAAATTTTTTTAAACTTATTTTCTTTATTAAAGCAGACAGATGATAGGTGCCTAATCCGACAAGGATTATAAATATGTAATTGTAAGCATTAAACCTGTATAAAGCGGTTGGGAAAAAGCTTGCAGCACATGTTATTACAGCTGAAATAACGGCAGGAATGATAAAAATTTTCAAGCCCTCCAAATCCCGCTTTAACTCATTTGACTTAGCTGTGAGAATACAGATGCAGCCGTTTATCAGCAGAAATCCGCCAATGAAATTAGTGTAAAGAAATGTGTTGATTCCGTTGCCGTCTATGTAATAATCCGGCAGAAGCAATGACACAAATCCTGCAAGTATATTTGATATAAAGCTCACTGCTGTTTTATCAATTGACCGTTCGTAATAAGGCATTTTTGAAATGCTGAATCCCAAGAAGGATAAATCGTCAATAACGCCTAACTGAACAAGACCTGAAAGAATAAAAGGAATTGCAATAATGAATATTGTAATTACACTGACAGCAATGTTTTTAAGGCTGATTTTCTTTTTGATTATCAGCATCAAATAAATTCCAACCAACAGTGTCGGTATGATAATTGAGCTTAGAATATAGCAATAAAAGCCCAATCCGAAGAAAATCATCGAAAAGATATAATATCTTGATTTGTCGGTGTTAATCGCGCGTGCAAGGAAATACATTCCGACCAATACCATTAAAGGCAAAAAATTGCAATCAAGAGTATAGCTTGAGCTGAAAATTATAACAGGTGAAAAGCAGGCAAATGCGTAAATTACATCCACCATTTTTTGATTGTTAGGTATTAGCTCCTTGATAAAAAGGTAGAACACCCAAATACCGATTATGCCGGCAATTAAAATTGGTATTCTTGACACAAAAAGGCTGTATCCGAATACTTTAATGAACACAGCCATTAGGTATGTAGCAAACGGCGATTGACCGCCGTAAAGCCATGTGTCAAAGTAAATAGGTAATTTTTCGCCTAAAATATCCGTGCCGTTATCGGCAAGTGACCTTGCGTTTAAAATAGTCATTGCCTCGTCAACATGAATATTGCCCCTTATGGTGTTAACTACCATTAGAGCTGTTTGAAGTATAACGGATACAATAAACAGTATTTGATGCGGTTTAAGTGCTTTAATTCTTTTAATCATAATTACTTTGTATGCTCATCGAGAGTGAGATAGTATGCAGGCAAAAAATGCTCATTGAAATACTTAACCTCTTCAAGCTCTATTTCTTCTGTTTTTTCTTTTTGTAATACTTATTTTTTATACAGTACGACATATACACCGAAATCCTCTTTGTTGTATATGTTGCCATCGTATTTAATTAACTCAAGCTGCTCCTGCGATAAAATTATACAACTATCATCTATTATCTGATTTTTATGTATAGATTTGAAGTAAAATCTTCCATCCCTTGAGACTGGTTTATTTCCCTTAACATTATAATTCTTTGCTAATGCGCCGTAGCTCAAAAGCTCATTTTTGAGAGATAAAAAGCTATCATCACCATAATAATGATACCTTAAACTTATTGAAACTCTTTCGTTCATTTGTCCGGGATACAGGCATGATTCTTTATTTGATAAGCCAATCCCAACGCTATCACAGTTGAGCTTATCAACCTGTCTCTTATACACATCTCCGAGCCCACGAGACAAGAGGCAA